>JAKOOD010000579.1 GCA_022701635.1 Burkholderiaceae bacterium
GCTGGCCCAGGCTCTGGTCCTTCAGCAGCGCGGTGATGGTGCGCACGTAGGCTTGGGTGGTCGAGATCTCGCGGCCGGCGGCGGTCGGATCAAGGACGGCCTTGAAGGTCGACAGCGGCGGCACCACCAGCTGCTCGTCCGCCTGCTGGCGGCGCGACGGCAGGTAGCCGCCGAGGGCCGCGCGGCGCTCGTGCAGGTACTTCATTTCAGGCGCGTCGTCGGACGGCTTGAAGAACGGGATGTCGGCCAGCTTGTCGTCCGGGATCGGGATGGCGAAGCGGTCGCGCATTTCGCGGATGGCTTCGTCGTCCAGCTTCTTGGTCTGGTGCGCGGTGTTGCGCGCCTCGCCCGACTTGCCCATGCCGAAGCCCTTGACGGTCTTCACCAGCAGCACGGTCGGCGAACCCTTGTTCTCCTGCGCGTTCTTGAACGCGGCATAGATCTTGTGCGGGTCGTGGCCGCCGCGGGTCAGGCGCCAGATGTCGTCGTCGCTCATGTTGGCGACCATCTTCAGCAGCTCCGGATCCTTGCCGAAGAAGTGCTTGCGCACGTAGGCGCCGTCCTTGGCCTTGTAGTTCTGGTATTCGCCGTCGACGGTTTCCATCATCACGCGCTGCAGGATGCCGTCCTTGTCCTTGGCCAGCAGGGCGTCCCAGCCCGGGCCCCAGACGACCTTGACGACGTTCCAGCCGGCGCCGCGGAAGTCGGCTTCCAGTTCCTGGATGATCTTGCCGTTGCCGCGCACCGGACCGTCCAGGCGCTGCAGGTTGCAGTTGACGACCATGACCAGGTTGTCGAGCTTTTCGCGCGAGGCCATGCCGATCGCGCCCATCGATTCCGGCTCGTCCATCTCGCCGTCGCCGCAGAAGACCCAGACTTTACGCTCGGCCGTATCGGCGATGCCGCGGGCGTGCAGGTACTTCAGGAAGCGCGCCTGGTAGATCGCCATCAGCGGGCCCAGGCCCATCGACACGGTCGGGAACTGCCAGAAGTCCGGCATCAGTTTCGGGTGCGGGTAGGACGACAGGCCCTTGCCGTCGACTTCGCGGCGGAAGTTCAGCAGCTGATCTTCGGAGATGCGGCCTTCGAGGAAGGCGCGCGCGTAGATGCCGGGCGACGAGTGGCCCTGGATGTACAGCAGGTCGCCGCCGTGGTTTTCCGACGGGGCTTTCCAGAAGTGGTTGAAGCCGATGCCCAGCATGTTGGCCAGCGAAGCGAAGGACGAGATGTGGCCGCCCAGGTCGCCGTCGGCGCGGTTGGCCTTGACCACCATCGCCATCGCGTTCCAGCGCATCCACGAGCGCAGGCGCTCTTCGTATTCGAGGTTGCCCGGGCAGTGTTCTTCGAGGTGCGCCGGGATCGTGTTGACGTAGGCGGTGTTGCTGGAGAACGGGACATGGGCGCCGCGACGGCGGGCCAGGTCGACCAGGCGCTCCAGCAGGTAGTGGGCGCGATCGGTGCCTTCGAATTCGATGACGGCTTCGAGCGCGTCGAGCCATTCCTTGGTCTCGAGCGTATCCGGGTCGTTGGCGGCTTGGGCCGTCAACTGGTCGAGTTGAGCTGACATTACTACGTCTCCTTGAGTTGGTGCCCCACCCGACCTTGGTCATGTCTGTGGACGTTTGGTGGCAGAAAAGACTTCCCTAATTCGAGCGTCTAACAAAACCTCCATGGCTGCGTTGCACCGTCTCGCCCTGAAGGTTTTGTTAGACGCTCTAAAGCCTGACGATTTTACCAGTGGATCAGCCGTTTTTCAAAATACGATATTCAATTTCATAATATGGAATTGCCCTATGAAAGCCGCATGGGATCTTGGTTTCAGCGGCTTTTCCGGTATCTGCAAGCGCATCTATAAATATGACAACGAACGTCGAGAGACGGCGCGCGATACCTGCGGCACGTATAATTTCGTTTTTGTCCAGACAGTGAGTTTCCAGCCATGCCCGCCCAACTGATCGACGGAGTCCAACTTTCCAAACAACTGCGTGCCGACATCGCCGCGCGCGCCGCCACCCTCACCCAGGCCGGCCATCAGCCGGGCCTGGCCGTGATCATCGTCGGCGACGACCCGGCCAGCCACGTCTACGTGCGCAACAAGGTCAAGGCCTGCGGCGAAGTCGGCTTCCATTCGGTGCTGGAAAAGTACGAGGCCGATTTTTCGGAACAGGCACTGCTGGACCGCATCGCCGCCCTGAACGAGGACCCGGCAATCCACGGCATCCTGGTGCAGATGCCGCTGCCGAAGCACATCGACTCGTCGAAGGTGATCGAGGCGATCGCTACAGCCAAGGACGTCGACGGCTACTCGGTGCTGTCGGCCGGCGAACTGGTCGCCAACCTGCCCGGCTTCCGCCCGTGCACGCCGTATGGCTGCATGAAGCTGATCGAATCGACCGGCTACGATTTGCGCGGCAAGCACGCGGTCGTCATCGGCCGCTCGAACACGGTCGGCAAGCCGATGGCCTTGCTGCTCTTGCAAGCCAACGCAACCGTCACCATCTGCCATAGCGCAACGCCGGACCTGGGCTACCATACCCGCCAGGCCGACGTCATCGTGGCCGCCGTCGGCCGCCGCAACACCGTGACCGCCGACATGGTCAAGCCGGGCGCGATCGTGATCGACGTCGGCATGAACCGCGACGATGCGGGCAAGCTGTGCGGCGACGTCGATTTCGCCGGCGTCAGCGACGTGGCCTCGCACGTGACGCCGGTGCCGGGTGGCGTCGGCCCGATGACGATTACCATGCTGTTGATGAATACCGTCGAATCCGCGGAACGCGTACTCGGCAAGAAGCAGGAACGCCCAGGACAGGCGGCGGGCATGATCCCGACGCCCGGTGTTGCATAACCCACCGCATGACTATGGAAGGAAGACCATGAGTATCGACACCAGCAATCCCCTTCTTGACTTCTCGGGACTGCCCCGTTTCGACCTGATCCGTCCGGAGCACGTCACCCCCGCGATCGATCAATTGATCGCCCATGCGCGCGAGGTGGTGACGCAGCTGGAAGCGCCCCTTGACACCGTCAACTGGGACAATTTTGTCGTGCCGCTCGAGGAAGCGACCGAGCAATTCGGCCGCGCATGGGGCGTGGTGAACCACCTGAACCACGTGATGGACACGCCCGAACTGCGCGCCGTCTACAACGAAAACCAGCCGAAGGTCACCGAGTTCTTCACCGAACTGGGCCAGAACGAAGCGCTGTTCGCCAAGTACAAGGCGCTGCACGCCAGCCCCGAATTCGCCACCCTGAGCCCGGCGCGCAAGCGCATCGTCGACAACGCGCTGCGCGATTTCCGCATGGGCGGCGCCGAGCTGCCGGAAAAGCAGAAGGAGCGCTTTGCCGAGATCCAGGAACAGCAGGCCGCGCTGTCGACCCGCTTCTCGGAAAACGTGCTGGACGCCACCAACGATTTCAAGCTGCTGGTCGCCGATGAAGCCGAATTGTCCGGCCTGCCCGATGATGCGAAAAGCGCGGCCCGTGCCGCGGCCGAACGCGATGGCAAAACCGGCTGGCAATTCAGCCTGCATTTCCCGTCCTATTTCCCGATCCTGCAATTCGCCGACAAGCGTGCACTGCGCGAGAAAATCTACCGTGCGAATGCCACCAAGGCGTCCGAAATGGGCGTCGTGTTCTCGGAAGTCGAGAAGTGGGACAACACGGGCAATATCGCCCAGCTCTTGAGGCTGCGCGACGAGGAAGCCAAGCTGCTCGATTTCACCAGCTTCGCCCACGTGTCGCTGGAACCGAAGATGGCCGAGAGCCCGGAACACGTGATCGCGTTCCTGGAAGACCTGGCGCGCCGCGCGCGTCCGTATGCCGAGAAAGACCTGGAAGAGCTGCGCACGTTTGCCAAGGACGAGCTGGGCATCGCCGACATGCAGGCCTGGGACGTGGCCTACGCCTCCGAAAAGCTGCGCGAAAAGCGCTACGCCTTCTCGGCCCAGGAGGTGAAGCAGTACTTCCCCGAGCACAAGGTCATCGACGGCCTGTTCGGCGTGATCTCGCGCCTGTTCAACGTGACGATCGCCCCGGACCAGGCGCCGGTGTGGCATCCGGACGTGCGCTTCTTCCGCATCGAAAAGAACGGCCAGCTGATTGGCCAGTTCTACCTCGACCTGTACGCGCGCCAGGGCAAGGGCCAGGGTGCGTGGATGGACGACGCCCGCGGGCGCCGCCTGACCACCGGCGGCATCGTGCAGACGCCGATCGCCTACCTCACCTGCAACTTCACCCCGCCGGCGCAAGCCGACGGCAAGCTGCAGCCGTCGCTGTTCACGCACGACGAAGTGACCACGCTGTTCCACGAGTTCGGCCATGGCCTGCATCACATGCTGACCGAAGTCGACGAATTGTCGGTTTCCGGCATCTCGGGCGTGGAATGGGATGCGGTCGAGCTGCCGTCCCAGTTCATGGAAAACTTCTGTTGGGAATGGGATGTCCTCCAGGGGATGACATCCCATGTCAAGACGGGCGAACCGCTGCCGCGCGCGCTGTACGACAAGATGCTGGCCGCGAAAAACTTCCAGTCCGGCATGCAGACGCTGCGCCAGGTCGAGTTCTCGCTGATCGACATGCACCTGCACTACGACTTCGACCCCAACAGCCAGCAGACCGTGCAGGCGCTGGTGGACGATGTGCGCAGCAAGTTCTCGGTACTGGTGCCGCCTTCGTTCAACCGCTTCCAGCACTCGTTCGGCCATATCTTTGCCGGCGGTTACGCGGCGGGGTACTATAGCTACAAGTGGGCGGAAGTGCTGTCGGCGGACGCGTATGCGGCCTTCGAAGAGGCGGTCGAGGCAGGCGGCGGCGCGCTGCTGGACCAGACCGGCAAGCGCTTCCACCAGGAGATCCTGTCGGTGGGCGGTTCGCGTCCGGCGCTCGAATCGTTCAAGGCCTTCCGCGGCCGCGAACCGAACATCGACGCGCTGCTGCGCCACAGCGGGATGCAGGCTTGACGCCATGACGCTGCGGAGGCTTCGATGAAGCGAATATATGACGGGCATATCCGAGCACGCCGGCTGGCAGCCGCCGTACTCGGGCTTGCCCTAGTTGTAATCGCCGAAGCCGCCGCGGCGCAAGTCTACAAATGGAAGGACGAGCACGGCGTGACCCACTACGGCGACACGCCGCCGCCGCGCGTCAAGTCCGACATCCTCAAGACCGACAGGCCGGCGCCCGCCCGGGCACCGGTGCTGCCCTACGAACTGGCGCGCGCCGTGCAGGCCGCGCCGGTCGTGCTCTACACCACCGCACGCTGCGACGGCTGCGACCAGGGCCGCGCCCTGCTGCGCGCACGCGGCATCCCGTTTTCCGAACGCACCGTCAACAGCGGCGAAGACCAGCAGCAGCTGGAACGCGCCAACGGCGGCAGGAGCGAGCTGCCGCTGCTGCTGGTCGGCAGCCGCAGGGTCGCCGGTTTTCAATCCGCCGCCTGGCAGGATGCCTTGACGGCAGCCGCCTACCCGCGCCAGAAGATGCTGCCGCCGTCCTACCAGTTCGCGGCGCCGGTGCCGGCGGCGGGTGCCGGCGCGGGCGTCGCTACCTCTGCAGCCGCCACCACGAGCGCCCCGCCGACCCCGCCCGTGCGCGCGCAGATGAAGATGCCGCCGGACGAGGCCGCGGCCCAGGCCGCCGACCAGCAGCCGCGCGGCCGGCAGTCTCCCGCGGCCGGCACGCCGCCCACGCAATAAGTTCACACCGAGCCCCGTATGACCCGGATCGATTTCCATACCAATATCCCCGATAAGCTCAGCTATGCATGCCGGCTGGCGCGCAAGGCCTATGCCGCGCGCGGCAAGCTGGTGCTGCTGGCCGACGGCCCGGCCCAGGCCGCCGAGCTGAACGACGCCCTGTGGACCCTGTCCGGCACCGATTTCATCCCGCACGTGATGGCGGGCGACCCGCTGGCGCCGGAAACGCCGGTGATCGTCACCTTCGACGAAGCCGCCGAGCTGCCGCACCGCGACATGCTGGTCAACCTGACACAGCGCACCCCGGCCGGCTTCGAGCGCTTCGAGCGCGTGTTCGAGATCATCTCGACCGACGAGGAAGACGCCGCCGCCGGCCGGGC
>JAKOOD010000587.1 GCA_022701635.1 Burkholderiaceae bacterium
GCGTTACGTCAGCAAGCCGTTTCGTTGAACTATACAGTTAGCGGTAGCACGTCGCCCCTGCGAAGGCAGGGGCCCAAGTTCGATGCTGTGCCAAAAAATTGGGTCCTTGCCTGCGCAGGGGCGACGGTTCTGTGGAGTGTGCGGCCTAAGCCCGCCGGCGCGCCTGTTGCGGGCGGCTTTCCGCGGCACGGTGCTCGAGAGCGGGACGGACCCCGCGCATGGCGCTGTGCGGTGAACGGCGCTCGCCCTGCACCGGTTGGATCTCGTCGTCGGCGTCGTCATGACCGGCTTGCGGCTGCACTTCGCCTTCGATCTGGAACACCGACACCGCGCGCGCCAGGTTGACGGTCTGCTCGTGCAGGCTGGCCGCCGCCGCCGCGGCCTGTTCCACCAGCGCCGCGTTCTGCTGGGTCATGTCGTCCATCTGGCCGACGGCGAGATTCACTTCGGCGATGCCCTCGGCCTGCTCGTTGCTGGCCACGCTGATGCGGTTGATGATGTCGTTCACCTGCTGCACCGAGGCCACCACGCTGCCCATGCTCGATCCGGCTTCGTTGACCGACGTGCTGCCGTTGTCGATGATCGCCACCGAATCCGCGATCAGGGCCTTGATCTCCTTGGCCGCCGAGGCCGAGCGCTGGGCCAGGGTGCGCACCTCCGAGGCCACCACGGCGAAACCGCGTCCCTGTTCGCCGGCGCGCGCCGCTTCCACCGCCGCGTTCAGGGCCAGGATATTGGTCTGGAACGAAATGCCGTCGATGACGCCGATGATGTCGACGATCTTGCGCGAGCTGGCGCGGATCGATTCCATGGTCGCCACCGCGCGCCCGACCGACTCGCCGCCGCTGGACGCCAGGCGTGCCGCCTGCGCCGCCAGTTCGGTGGCCAGGCGCGCGTTGCTGGCGTTGTCCTTGACCGCCGTGGTCAGCGTTTCCATCGCGCTGGCGGTCTGCTGCAGCGAACCGGCCTGCATCTCGGTGCGGGTCGAGAGGTCGAGGTTGCCGCTGGCAATTTCTTTCGACGCGGTGTCGATCGAGCGCACCGAGCCGAGCACGCTGCGCAGCGTGCGGTTCAGGTTCGAGATGGTCTGGTCGAGCGCGCGCGAGGTGTCGGCGATCTCGTCGCGGCCGTCGCTGGCGGCGCTGCCGGTCAGCTTGCCGTCGGCCATTTCGCGCACCACGCTCGAGATCGCGCCGATATCGCGCAGCATCACATGGCGCAGGCGCATCGTCACCGCCAGCGACACCGCGATCGACAGCACCACCAGCACGATCATGCTGGTCTCGAGGTTGTGGAATTCCTCGCGCGCGGCGGCGTAGGCTTCCTCGCTCAGCGTCTTTTCCAGGGCGGCCAACTGGGCCAGCTGCCCGTTCAGGATGCCGAAATCCTTTTCCGACTTCTGCATCGAATTGGTGGCGATCGACTGGTCGACCTGGGCCATTTCGATGGTCTCCTGGACCGCCTTGCGATACGCCGCCAGCGCCGCCAGCGAGGCATCGATCGGCTTGCGCTCGGCCGCGCTGCCGACCTGCGCCAGTGCGTCGAGCCGGGCTTTCAGCGCCGCGTGGCGGCTGCCGATGTCGGCAATCAGGGCGTCCAGCCTGGCCTTGGCAAAGCTGCCGTTGACCCAGGCCAGCAGCTGATATGCATTGGCGTGCACGTACTTGGCGTCGCCCGCGACGTCGGCCACGCTCTTCAGGCGCGCCGCGCGCACCTGCACCATGTTTTCCAGCGATGCGTTCTGGCGCACCATGCCATACCAGGCGGCGCCCGCCAGCAGCAGTAGCAGCACCAGTACCAGGCCCGGCGCCAGCAGCAGCTTCGGACCGATCCGTAATTTGTTCAGCATGTTCGCTCCAGCTAAAGAGGGCGGTCGTCTGGCGCCCTAACAAAAAGGGCGGCGTGCACGCCGCCCATCATCGTCTTGCCGCGGCGTCGATGCCGCGGTCCCCTGCATCACTTCTTGTACAGGCCGGCCTCGAGCACGACGCCGTCGACCAGCAGGATGTAGGTCGTCTTCGGCTCGATCTTGCCGGTGGTCGGGTTCTTGTATTGGTAGTCGACCCAGCCCTTGCCCTTGGCGGCGGCCAGTTCGATGATCTCGCGGCGGTATTTCTTGCCGTTGGCGTCGGGCACGTCGGTCAGGTCCTTGCCCACGATCGACGGGTTGTAGGGATGGGCCAGCACGATGCCGGTCTTAACGTCGCGCAGGTCGACGTACAGGGAGCCCTGGACGAAATCCGGATCCTTGGCGTTGATCCGTTTCATCATCTCATCCTTGCCTTTGGACTTGATCAGCGCGGCGCCACGCTCGGCCATGGCGATGGCGTCCTTTTCGGAAGGTTCGTTGGCGAGGATGGCGCCACTCGCCAGGCACAGGGCGATTGCGGTTGCGGTCAGTTTCAGCGAGACGGTCATGAGTACTTCCTTTCAAGAATATGCTCGGACTAAATGTTTCCTATTAGCATTACTACTCTACGCTGCAGGCTCTGCTGCAGGCTTGTGCCCGCGCAAAACCGACCCGGCAGCGCGTCCCAAATACAACGCTGATTTTTCGCATTGCACGTGGCGTTTGGTGAGAAAGGTCGGTTGCATGTTGATTGTTGGCAACTCCGTATGGGTGGGTGGAACCTACTATCGATTCCTGTTGGAAATTTAAATTCCTTAAGTCAATCGTTATTCCCTTCCATCTCTCTCTGGAGAATGCCCGTGAGCACTGAAGCGACGCCCGCCAAGTTCAAGCCGTATACCCGTCAGTCGATCGCACATGCCCGCCAATGGCAATGGATGAGCCCAGACTTGCAGGAAGCGGTCCAGGTCGTGTCCCATGTACTGCCTTTCCGCACGAATGAATATGTAATGGAGCAGCTGATCGACTGGAACAACGTTCCCGACGATCCGATCTATCGCCTGACCTTCCCGCACCGCGACATGCTGCCGGCGCGCGAATACGAACAGCTGCGCGACCTGGTGCTATATAAAAAGGACGACGCGGCCATCGCCAAGCTGGTGCGCGATATCCGCATGCGCATGAACCCGCACCCGGCCGGCCAGATGACGCACAACGTCCCGCGCGTCAACGATGCGCCGCTCAAGGGGCTGCAGCACAAGTACAAGGAAACCGTGCTGTTCTTCCCCAGCGCCGGCCAGACCTGCCACGCCTACTGCACCTTCTGCTTCCGCTGGCCGCAGTTCGTCGGCATGGACGACATGAAGTTCGATGCGCGCGAATGCACCGAACTGGTGGCCTACCTGGCCACGCATCCGGACGTGACCGACGTCCTGATCACCGGCGGCGACCCGATGATCATGAATACCCGCTCGCTGGCCGAATTCATCGAACCGCTGCTGGCGCCGGCGCTGGCCCACATCCAGAACATCCGCATCGGCACCAAGTCGGTCGCCTACTGGCCGCAGCGCTACGTCTCGGACAAGGACAGCGACGACCTGCTGCGCCTGTTCGAGAAGGTGGTCAAGTCGGGCAAGAACCTGGCGATCATGGGGCACTACAACCACGCGGTCGAACTGCGCAACAGCATCGCCCAGCAGGCCGTGAAGCGCATCGTCGGCACCGGCGCCACGCTGCGCATGCAGGGGCCGCTGATCCGCCACATCAACGAGGATCCGGCCAGCTGGGCCGAGCTGTGGACCACCGGCGTGCGCCTGGGCGCGATCCCGTACTACATGTTCGTGGAACGCGACACCGGCCCGAGCGACTATTTCGCGCTGCCGCTGGCGCGCGCGCACGAAATCTTCCAGTCGGCGTACAGCATGGTGTCGGGCCTGTCGCGCACCGTGCGCGGGCCGTCGATGAGTGCCTTCCCGGGCAAGGTCGTGATCGACGGCGTGGTCACCATCAACGGCGAAAAGCTGTTCGCGCTGCAGTTCCTGCAGGCGCGCAATCCGGACTGGGTGCGCCGTCCGTTCTTCGCCAAGTACGATCCGGATGCGACCTGGCTGGATCACCTGAAACCCGCCTTCGGCCGCAAGAAGTTCTTCTTCGAAGGCGATGAATCGGGCAACGGCGACGCCGCCCTGCACGGGCCGGCCGGGCGCGTGATCCCGATCCAGCCGCATGAGTCGATGCGCGACCGCCGCGCCAGCGACACCCAGCCCGATGCGGCCTGAGCACGCCTGATCGATCGCCGACGACGCCATCCCATGGATGCCGACCAGAACACGCCACGCCTCTCCGGCGTGGCGGTTTTTTTCTACGTGTTCCTGCCGTTCGCGCTGGGGCACTACCTGTCTTCCCTGCTGCGCAACGTGAACGCGGTGCTGGCGCCGCAGCTGGTCGGCGCGCTCGCGCTGACGCCGGGGCAGCTCGGCCTGCTCACCAGCGCCTTCTTCTTCGCCTTCGCGCTGGTCCAGCTGCCGGTGGGCATCGCGCTCGACCGCTACGGACCGCGCAAGGTGCAACTGGTGCTGATGCTGCTGGCGGCCGGCGGCGCCTGGATGTTCGCCACCGGCCACAGTTTTATGCAGCTGGTACTGGCGCGCGCCATCATCGGCTGTGGCCTGGGCGGCTGCTTCATGTCGGCGGTGAAGGCGATTTCGACCTGGATCGCGCCCAAGCGCCTGCCGTCGGTGCAGGGCTACCTGATCGCGGTGGGCGGCCTGGGCGCCGCATCGAGCACGATGCCGGTGCGCTCGCTGCTGCAGTACACCGACTGGCGCGGCCTGTTCATGCTGCTGGCATGCCTCACCGTCTTTTCCGGGCTCCTGATCTGGCTGGTCACGCCGCGCAACCGGATCGCGGCCGGCGCCAGGGCGCTCACCGTGCGCTCGGTGCTCGACGTCTATCGCGCGCCGGCCTTCCGCACCACGATCTCGCTGGTCCTGATGCCGCATGCGGTGTTCTTCGGCATCCAGGGCCTGTGGATCGGGCGCTGGCTGTCCGATGTGGCGCGCTTTCCCGACAGCGCCGTGGCCTACCTGCTGTACCTCGGCATGGCCTCGGTGATCTTCGGCGCGATCGCGGTCGGCATGATCACCGAATGGGCCGGACGGCGCGGCATTGCCGCCATCGACGTGGCCGCGGTCGGGGTCGCGCTGTTCCTGCTGGTGCAGCTGGCGATCGTCTGCAACTACCGGCCCAGCCTGCAGACCCTGTCCGTGCTGTTCACGCTGGTCGGTACCATCACCGGCATCGAATACGCGATCGTGGCCCAGAGCCTGCCGCGCGAGCTGACCGGGCGCGCCGCCACCTGCCTGAACCTGTTGATCTTCGTCGGCGCCTTTCTGGTGCAGGCCGGCTTCGGACAGATAGTCGGGTTATGGCAGGTAGACGGCGCAGGCCATGCACCGGCCATCGCCTACCGCATCGCCTTCGGTGTGCTGCTGGCGCTGCAGTTGCCCGGGTTGCTGCGACATTGCCATCGGACCTTCCTTGAGCGGCGTCCGGTAGAATGCGGCATCGCTTTGCTCAACGAGAAGGAAGATTATGAGATTGGTTCGTTACGGTCGCCCCGGTAAGGAAAAGCCCGGTCTGTTTGACGAGGAAGGCCGGCTGCGCGACCTGTCCGGCGTGATCGAGGATATCGAAGGCGCGGCGCTGTCCGAAAAGGCGCTGCGCAAACTGTCCAAGGTCGACTGGAAGACCCTGCCGCTGGTGCGCGGCAACCCGCGCCTTGGCGTGCCGGTCAAGGGCACCGGCAAGTTCATCGGCATCGGCATGAATTACTCGGACCACGCCGCCGAAGTCGGCGCGCCGATCCCGAAAGAGCCGATCATGTTCATGAAGGCGACCAGCTGCCTGTCCGGCCCGGACGACCCGATCCAGCTGCCGAAGGGCTCGAAGAAGACCGACTGGGAAGTCGAGCTGGGCGTGGTCATCGGCACCCGCGCGCAATACGTCAGCGAAGAAGACGCGCTCAAGTTCGTGGCCGGCTACTGCGTGGTCAACGACGTTTCCGAACGCGCCTTCCAGTTCGAGCTGGGTTCGCAGTGGGACAAAGGCAAAGGCTGCGACACCTTCGGCCCGGTCGGCCCGTTCCTGGTGACCAAGGACGAGATCTTCGACGTGCAGGACCTCGACCTCTACCTGGAATTGAACGGCAAGCGCATGCAGACCGGGAACACCGCGAACATGATCTTCACGGTGGCCCAGATCGTCAGCTACCTGTCGCGCTTCATGACGCTGGAGCCGGGCGACATCATCTGCACCGGCACGCCGCCGGGCGTGGGATTCGGCCGGTCGCCGCAGCGTTTCCTGAAGAAGGGCGACAAGCTGCGCCTGGGGATTGCCGGGTTGGGTGAGCAGCAGCAGGAAGTGGTGGCGTTTCCGAAGCCCTGACACGCCTTTACATCGTAGGGTGGGCTCTCCGAGCCCACGCGAATGTATGCGTCATGCGGGCTTGCGCGTGGGCACGGCGTGCCCACCCTACGACTTCAATACCGCCATTACCGCCGCATCCACCGCCTCCTTCAGGCGCGTCACGATCTCCGTCAATTCCTGCGCGCTGACGATGAACGGCGGCGCCAGCAGGATGTGGTCGCCCTGCCGCCCATCGATGGTGCCGCCCATCGGATACACCATCAACCCGCGCTGCATCGCCTGCTGCTTGACCGCCGCATGCAGTTTCAGTTCGGGCGCGAACGGTTCCTTGCTCGAACGGTTGCGCACCAGTTCCAGCCCGACGAACAGGCCGCGCCCGCGGATGTCGCCGACGTGCTCGTGCTCGCCGAACACCGCGCCCAGCATGCGCCGCAGCGTGGCGCCGCGCTTCTGCACCTGCACCAGTAAATCGTCGCGCTCGATCACCTCCTGCACCGCCAGCGCCGCGGCCGCCGCCACCGGGTGGCCGATGTAGGTGTGGCCGTGCAAAAAGGTGCCGCTGCCGCTGCGCAGGCGTTCGACGATGGCGCCGTTGGCCAGCACCGCGCCGATCGGCGCGTAGCCGGCGCCCAGCCCCTTGGCCACGGCGATCAGGTCGGGCGCCACGCCATCCTGCTCGATCGCGAACATGGTCCCGGTGCGCCCCATCCCGCACATCACCTCGTCGGCGATGAACAGGATGCCGTACTTGTCGCACAGCCTGCGCACGCCGCGGAAGTAGCCCGGCGTCGGCGGAATCGCGCCGCCGGTGGCGCCGACCACGGTCTCGGCGCAGAAGCCGATCACGTTTTCCGGCCCGGCATGCAAAATCGCGGCGTCGAGTTCGTCCAGCAGGCTCTCGGTATACTGGTCGACGCTCTGGCCCTCGGCGCGCCCGCGGTATTCATAGCAGGGCGAGACGCGCGGCACGTCCATCAGCAACGGCGCGAACGGCTTGCGGCGCCACTCGTTGCCGCCCACCGCCAGCGCGCCCAGGGTATTGCCGTGATAGCTCTGGCGGCGCGCGATGAACAGCGAGCGTTTCAGTTCGCCGGCTTCGACGAAGTACTGGCGCGCCAGTTTCAATGCCGTCTCCATCGCCTCCGAACCGCCCGACACCAGGTAGACGCTGCCGATGCCGGCCGGCGCGCGCGCCACCAGGCGGTCGGCCAGGCGCTCGGCCACCTCGGTGCTGAAGAAGGCCGTGTGCGCGTAGGCACAGCGGTCGATCTGGCGGTGCATGGCGGCGATGATGTCCGGATGGCCGTGGCCGAGCGAGGACACGGCCGCGCCGCCACTGGCATCGATGTAAGTGTTGCCCTGGCTGTCGCGCAGAGTGATGCCGTCGCCGCCGACCGCCAGGGGCGGCGTCTGGCGCAGGCTGCGGTGCAGGATGTGGCTCATGTCTCCCTCTCCGAAAGTTGACGATTGACAATAAACGCGAAGCCTACGGATTCTTTTGATTTTTACCGGAATGCATGCGAATATTTCCACATGACACTTCCATCCACCGAGCGCCTGAAACCGATTCCGCCGCAGGACTGGACCGATGCCCAGCGCGCCGCGGCCGAGGACATCATCAACGGCCCGCGCGGCGCCCTGTACGGCCCCTTCGTGCCGCTGCTGCGCAGTCCGGAACTGATGGGCTATGCGCAGCGCCTTGGGGAATATTTGCGCTACCGCAGCGCCATTGGCGTCAGATTATCGGAACTGGCGATCCTGGTCACCGCCCGTGAGTGGGACCAGCAGGTGGAATGGGCGATCCACGCGCCGATCGCGCGCCAGGTCGGCGTGCCGCCCGACGTCATCGACGCCATCGCCCGGCGCGAACGCCCGCAGGCGATGCTGGTGGACGAAAGCGTGGTGGTCGACTTCTGCACCGAACTGCAGCGCACCAGGCGCGTGTCGGACCGCGTGTACGCCGATGCGCTGGCGCTGTTCGGCGAGCAGGGCGTGGTCGACCTGATGGGTGTAAACGGTTATTACACTTTCCTGGCGATGGTGATGAATACCGCCCGGACCGCGGCGCCGCCTTCTGAGGCGGCGCCATTGCCGGAAGCGTGACAAAGCGCGCATTTTCGCGCTTTGGTTTTTGCCACACTGTCTGCTCCTCCTTATGGAGACGCAGATGATCCGTACTTTACTCGCTGCGGCGCTTGCCGCCATCTTGCCGACTCCGGTCCTGCCGTCCACTGCCGCGGATGCGATGCCACGGCCTCTGGCACGCGAAGTCGTCGGCAAGACGATCGAACTGGTCGAAAGCAAGGGTGTGTATCCACGCAGCCGGGCGGACTACGCCCAGGCCAGGACGGCGCTGCTGGCGCTGGTCGATGGCGATGCCGTGCAGGCCGACCGCGAGGCGGTCCATGAAGGTATCCGGAGGCTGCTCGCGACCCTCGATGCGGACGGGCACTCGATGCTGTTCGCGCCGGTGCAGTACCAGCAGATGCAGTCCGCGAACGTGGCTCGCAACATGACGCGACAGTCTGCATTCAGGCTGGTCCAAACCAGCCGCGGCAAGGTATTGCGCTGGACACCGCCGCCGAACGTGGGCGGCGGCCAGCAGATGATCGATGCAAACGTGAAGCGTTTCTACGACGAGGCCGAGGCGCATCCTGAAATCAGGCAGGCCTGCGCCCTGGTCGTCGACCTCGGCGAACAAAACGGCGGCAACGCCTGGCCGCCCCTGATCGCGATGTATGCCTTGTTCGGCACTGCCAACAAGGCGAACGCAGTGGACCGCGACGGCAAGCGCATTCCCGTGGTCGATCGCGCGGGACTCGAACGCATGGCGCGCGCCAACGCGGGCGGCCGCGCCAATCCGCTGGCACCATATGCCGACGGGCCGCTGGCAGTGGTGGTCGGCAGCGATACCTCCAGCGCCGGTGAAATGCTGCTGGTGGCGCTGCTCGGCGAACAGCGGGTGCACACCTTCGGCCAGACTTCCGACGGGCGGTCGACGTTGAACGGCACCTACCCGCTGGCCGACGGCTCGTCACTGGTGTTGACGGAACTGCGCTTTGCGGTGGGCGATGGGCCGGTCTACCGTGGAGGTATCCCGGCCATGCATCCGTCGGCGAAGGGCGAGTCGGCCGATGCCACCGTCAGGAGCGCCGCGGAATGGGCCGCGGCCCATTCGCCCAGGTGCGTACCCGCGCCCGGCGCGACTTAATCCAGCGTCGCCAGCGCCGACGCCTCGAACGGCTTCAGCCCGGCCTGGTCGCCCGCCTTGACCTTGCTGGCCCACTGCGCATCCGACAGCAGCGCACGGCCGATCGCGATCAGGTCGAATTCCTCGCGCTCCATGCGTGCCACCAGTTTATCCAGGCTGGCGGTCTGCGCGCCCTTGCCGGTGAAGGCGGCGAGGAATTCGCCGTCCAGGCCGACCGAGCCGACGCTGATGGTGGCGGCGCCGGTCAGCTTCTTGGCCCAGCCGGCGAAGTTCAGGCCGTCGGCACCGTCGAGTTCCGGGAATTCCGGTTCCCAGAAGCGGCGCTGCGAGCAGTGCAGGACGTCGGCGCCGGCTTCGACCAGCGGCAGCAGCCAATCGGTCATCTGGTCCGGCGTGGTCGCCAGGCGCGCCTTGTAGTCCTGCTGCTTCCACTGGCTGACGCGCAGGATGATCGGGAAGTCGGGGCCGACGGCGGCACGCATCGCCTTCAGCACCTCGGCGGCGAAGCGGCTGCGTTCGCGCAGGGTGGCGCCGCCCCAGCGGTCGCCGCGCTCGTTGGTGCCGTGCCAGAAGAACTGGTCGATCAGGTAACCGTGGGCGCCGTGGATCTCGAAAGTGTCGAAGCCGAGGGCTTGCGCGTCCGCTGCGGCCGCGGCGAAGGCGGCGATGGTATCGGCGATGTCCTCGTCGCGCATGGTGGCGCCGAAGGGCTTGCCGGGCGAACCCAGGCCGGACGGACCTTCCGGTTCGGCCGCCGGCGTCCAGTCGGTACCCGGTCCAGGCACGGCGCCGACGTGCCAGATCTGCGGACCCATCTTGCCGCCGGCACCGTGGACGGCGTCGATGACCTGCTTCCAGCCGTCCAGGGCGGCGTCATGGAAGTCGGGGATCTGCGGCAGGTTCTTCGAGGCCGGACGGGCGATGGTGGTGCCTTCCGACAGGATCAGGCCGACATCCGCGGCGGCACGGCGGCGGTAGTAGTCGGCGATGGCGGCATTCGGCACGCCGTTCGGCGCGAAGTTGCGCGTCATCGGGGCCATTACGATGCGGTTCTTGAGTTCGAGCCCCTTGATGCGGGCCGGTTGAAACAGGACGTCGATTGCGGATGCGGTCACACATGCTCCTTGGACAATGGTTGAGAATGTCCGAGCATGGTAGCCCAACCCGCCAGACGGCGCTGGCGGGCCTC
>JAKOOD010000624.1 GCA_022701635.1 Burkholderiaceae bacterium
GCACTCGGCCGTGATTCAGCCGTAGGCGCCGCCCGTGTACAGCAGGTCGAACAGGCGCGCGATGGTGGCGATCAGGGCGGTGGCGCCGACCAGCATGGTCAGTACCAGCAGCAGGGCCAGTGGCCAGCGCGATTGCGAGGTACGGCCGCTGCCGGTGTTGTGGCGCGCATCCCAGCGCTCGTCCGGCGTCAGGCCGATCACCAGCGCCTCGAGGAAGCCGGCGAGCCAGGACAGGATCAGCGGCAGCAGCACGTAGAAGGGGTTGGGTGCGTGGCCCACGCCATACACCAGGCCGGCCAGCGGGATGCTGCATATGTGCAGCAGGCCGATACGGTCGACGCCGCCATGCAGGTAGAAGCGGTGCGCGCCCACGCCGCCGAGCAGGAAGGCGAGGGCGGTGGCGAGGGTCTTGTTCTTGTGCGGCTGGGTCGGCACTGGCGGCTTGTTGTTATGGAAAGGAAAGTCATCAGTATCGTTCAAAATTGCCGGCGAAGCACCTTGTTTCATGCGCGCCTGTAGCGGCCGGGATCGGTCGGCATCTTCATAGGCGGGTAGCGCTGTAGCACAAAATAAGCGATAATGCCGGATTCGGCCGGGACTGCGCCCCCAGCTAATGTTACTTTTTAGATAAACGCTTGCTGTTGCACGGCGTGGCGGGCTATAATCGTCGGCTTTCTCCGTCCAGTACATTTTTTGGAAATATTATGGTCGTTATTCGTTTGGCTCGTGGTGGTGCAAAAAAGCGCCCGTTCTACAACATCGTTGCAACCGATTCGCGTAATCGTCGCGATGGCCGTTTCATCGAGCGCATCGGTTACTACAACCCGATGGCTTCGGGTCAGGAAGTTGGCCTGAACATCACCGCTGACCGTCTGGCCTACTGGCAAGGCGTTGGCGCACAACTGTCGCCGACCGTTGCCCGCCTGGTCGCCGGCCAGAAGCCGGTTGCTGCTTAATAAGCACTTAGCAAGGTAGTACTGGTTTGACCGATTCAGCAGCAAACTCGCCACAGCCGGAAATCACGGCGGTTCCCGACGACCTGATCCAGGTCGGGCACGTGACCGGCGCCTACGGGCTGCGCGGCGCGATCCGTGTGACGCCATATTCGCTGGATGCGGATGCGCTGCTGAACGTAAAAACCTGGTGGCTGGACAAGCCGTCGCTGCGTGCCGTCAAGGTGCGGACTGCAAAGTTCCATAGCGGCGACGTCACCGCCACCCTGGTCGATTTGAGCGAGCGTGACCTGGCCGAGGCGCTGAAAGGCGCTACCGTGCAAGTTTCGCGCGCCGATTTTCCGGCACTCACGGAAGACGAATACTACTGGACCGACTTGATCGGCATGGACGTGGTGAACCTGGAGGGCGAAGCCCTCGGCAAGGTCACCGACATGATGCACAACGGTGCACAGTCCATCCTGCGTATCACGCCCGCTCCCGCGGTCGATGCGCCTCTCGACGCCAAGGTGGAAGAGCGCATGGTGCCGTTCGTGGACCAGTTCGTCAAGACCGTCGACCAGAATGCAAAACTGATTACCCTGGATTGGGGCCTGGATTATTAATCCGATCCCGATCACGAAGCGAGGTCCCGATGCAGTTTGACGTCGTGAGCTTGTTTCCCGAAATGTTTGCGGCGTTGACGCAGTCGGGTGTGACCCGGCGCGCGCACGAGCAAGGGCTGTGGAACCTGTCGATCTGGAATCCACGCGATTTCACGCAGGACCGTCACCGCACCGTCGACGATCGCCCCTACGGCGGCGGTCCCGGCATGGTGATGCTGGCCCGCCCACTCGAAGCGACCATCGATGCGGCAAAGCAGCGCCAGATCGACCTCGGCTTGCCCGCGCCGCGCGTGGTGTTCATGTCGCCGCAAGGCAAGCCGTTGACGCATGAACGTGTGATGGCATTGAAGGACGAGCCTGGACTGGTGGTGTTGTGCGGCCGCTACGAAGCGGTCGACCAGCGCTTGTTGGACCGGGTCGTCGATGAGGAAATCTCCCTCGGTGACTTCGTGCTGTCCGGCGGGGAAATCCCGGCGATGGCATTGATGGATGCCGTGGTACGCCATATTCCCGGTGTGCTGGGCGACGACGCCTCGGCGGTCGAAGACAGTTTCGTCAACGGCCTGCTCGATTCGCCGCATTACACGCGTCCGGAAGTGTACGAGGGCGTGGCCGTGCCGCCGGTGCTGATGGGCGGGAACCACGCCGAGATCACCAAGTGGCGGCGCCAGCGCATGCTGGAGGCGACCGCGAAGAAACGGCCCGATCTGCTGGACAAGGCGCGCCGCGCCGGTCAGCTGAACAAGGCCGACGAGAAATTCCTGGCAGGCCTGGTCGCGGAAACGGACCAGCCTGCTAAATAAGAGATTTGCACAGGCATTGGCTTGTGCGAAAACTGCGGGCATCTGCCCGTGTGTTCAACCCCATCCTCTACCGGGCTCATAACTGAGTGCAAGCGCCGGCAAGATGGCTTTTGGAGTGTTAAAAATGGATCTGATCCAGCAACTCGAGCAAGAAGAAATTGCGCGCCTCGGCCGCAACATCCCTGATTTCGCACCGGGCGACACCGTTGTCGTCAGCGTCAACGTCGTCGAAGGCAACCGCAAGCGCGCCCAGGCATACGAAGGCGTCGTCATCTCGCGTCGTAACCGCGGCCTGAACTCGAACTTCATCGTTCGCAAGATCTCGTCGGGCGAAGGCGTCGAGCGTACGTTCCAGCTGTACTCGCCGCTGATCGCTTCGATCGAAGTCAAGCGTCGTGGTGACGTGCGTCGTGCGAAGCTGTACTACCTGCGCGAGCGTTCGGGCAAGTCGGCACGTATCAAAGAAAAACTGCCGCAACGCAAGGTCGCTACGACTACCGCTCAGTAATCGCTTATGTGGTAAAGAAAAGGCATCCCATGGATGCCTTTTTTTCTTTTGAAAGAGTGTTTTGGCAAAACAGCATATCGATCCCCAGCGCTTGCCGGTCGATGCGATCGCCGGCGAAGCCGCCTTGCCGGCCGAGCGCCTGGACGCCGCCTGGCTGCGCCGGCGCCTGGCGCGCCCGCTGGCCTGGGAGCCCGAGCTGCCGGAGGATATCCTCTTCCGCCTGGGCAAACTCAAGCGCGCCTCCGTCCTGATCCCGCTGGTCCAGCGTCCCGAAGGCTTGACCGTGCTGCTGACCCAGCGTACTGCCCACCTGTCCGCCCACCCCGGTCAGGTCAGCTTTCCCGGCGGCAGTGCCGAAGCCGAGGACTCGTCGCCGATCGAGACCGCGCTGCGCGAAAGCGAAGAGGAAATCGGCCTGCAGCGCCGCCATGTCGAAATCATCGGTGTGCTGCCCGACCATGCCACCGCCTCCAAGTTCCTGGTCACGCCGGTGATCGGCCTGGTCACGCCGCCGTTCGACCTGCGCGCCGATCCGGGCGAGGTGGCCGACATCTTCGAAGTGCCGCTGGCCTTCCTGATGAACGGCATGAACCACCAGCGCATGTCCTTTGAATTGCCCGACGGGGGCGGGCGCCGCAGCTTCTACGCGATGCCGTACGAGCGCTTCTTCATCTGGGGTGCCACGGCCGGGATGCTGCGCAATCTGTTTCACCTGCTGCGGGCCTGATGCAGACGGCGCCGACGCCGTCGCCCCTGCGAAGGCGCCAAGCATGCCACCGGCATTCTTGCCGCCAAGTTGCACGTGGGCCTGCCGCATGAGACAAATAGTACGCTTCGAACTTGGCCCCCTGCCGTCGATTGCTTCCTGCGGTCCTCTGCGCTATCGTAGCGGCAGATGAAGTCTGGCAACAAATACCAAGGACCCGTGCATGACATTTTTTTCCATCCTGTGCGCGCTGCTCATCGAGCAGCTGAAGCCCCTGCGCGCGGATAACCAGATCTACGCCGAGATCAAGCGCTTTGCCATGCGCATCGAAGGCTGGTTCAATGCCGGCCAGGTGAGCCACGGGCGGCTGGGCTGGTTCCTGGTGATCGGCGGCCTGATGCTGCCGACCGTGATTATCTATTGGGTCTTGCTGCACTATAACTTCGTGTTTGCGGCTTTTGCCTGGAACGTGCTGATCGTCTACCTGACGCTTGGGTTCCGCCACTACAGTCATTATTTCACCACGATACAGTTCGCCTTGAATGCGGGCGACGACGCCACCGCGCGTACCTTGCTGGCCGAGTGGGCCCGCGTCGACACCACCGGCATGGACAGCACGGAGATCGCGCGCCTGGCCGTCGAAAAATCCCTCATCACGACCCACCGCAACGTGTTCGGCGTGTTCTTCTGGTTCCTGATGCCGCTCGGCCCGGCCTGCGCCGTCATGTACCGCGTATCCGAATATCTGGCGCGCGCCTGGAACGAGCCGGACCACATGCGTAACGAGGCCTTCGGCGAATTCGCCGCGCGCGCGTTTTACTGGATCGACTGGATCCCGGTGCGCCTGACCGCGATCGCCTTTGCCGTGGTCGGCAATTTCGAGGACGCCATCTATGCCTGGCGCAACTTCGCTCACCGCTGGGCGGACGAGTCGCGCGGCATCATCCTGGCCGCCGGCGGCGGCGCCATGGGCGTGCGCCTGGGTACGCCGCTCGAGACCGCGGCGCGCGTGGTGACGCCGGATGCGGCCACCGTCGACCTGTCCGACAGCGAAGCCGACATGCTGCCCGGCGAAGAGCCGAACGTGCGTTCGCTCCAGAGCACGGTAGGCCTGGTCTGGCGCGCACTGCTATTATGGATGCTGCTCCTGCTGCTGCTGTCGGGTGCCGTCCTGCTGGGTTGACGAGTTTGCCGGAAGCGGGCCGCTGCCCGCTTCGGCCAAGAGGACTCGTCGGCAAGTCTTCTATAAGATATAATACCGGCGTTGTTCTTATCCACGCTTCATGTTTCAGTAAGCTGCACTATGGCCGATTTACCGCAAACCGGGAAAGAACGCGCCGACGAGTTCCTCATTCTCGGCGTGACAAGCAAGGGCCGGCAGTTCCGTCCGAGTGATTGGGCCGAACGCCTGTGCGGCGTGATGTCGTGTTTTCGCCCGCCCGGTAGTGGCGGACGCAATGCCCACCTGCAATTCTCGCCTTACGTCTACCCGACCGTCGTCAACGGCGTCAAGGCTGTGGTGGTCAACAATGCCCTCAAGAGCGTCGAGCCGCTGGCTTACCATTTCGTGGTGAACTTTGCCAAGGACAACGATCTGCAGCTCGTCGAAGCCTGCCACGTACCGCCCCCCGAAGAACAGAAATCCTGATTGTTCCCCCGACAGCTTTGATTCCCATCAAAGCTGGATACCCTTCGCGGGTTAGCCTGATAGCTTGCGCGAGGAGGGGAAGGTCATGGAAGTCAGGACATTGTGCACCGCCGATGCGGCCTGTTGCGGCCGCTACGAAAGCGTGCAGGGTGCGGCGCTGCTGATGCGCAAGCACCATGTCGGCGACGTCGTCGTGGTGGACGATCCCGACGGCGAACGCACCCCGGTCGGCATCATTACCGACCGCGATATCGTGGTCTCCGTCATCGCCCTCGGCCTCGATCCGGTCGCGCTCGAAGTCGGCGACATCATGAGCGACGACCTGCTGGTCGCCGGCGAACACGACGATCCCTATCTGACCATCGAACACATGCGCCTGCGCGGCATCCGCCGCGTGCCCGTCGTCACCGAGAACGGCAACCTGGCCGGCATCGTCAGCGCCGACGACCTGCTGGCCTTCCTGGCCGAGGAAATGGAAGAGCTGTCGCGCATCAGCCCCTACCAGCAGCAGCACGAGCGCCTCGTGAGGGGCCCGCGATAAACCTACTGCGCGTTGCATTTTCGGTGGGGCCGCCCAGGCCCGCGGTGCTCGCCGTACCGTAAGTACGGCTGCGCTCCTCGCCCGGCACTGCCGTCGCTCGCTACGGTTTCTCGCGTCCCGATACGCTGCGGGTCGGCCCGGTAAGTTCTCTCTAAGTAATCGTCTGTTACCATCCTGAACGCCTGCCATGCCCATGGCGGCGCCGGACAACTTACAGACGGAACAAAATGCGCTCGATGTTTTCCCCACGCGGCCTCGCTGCGTCACTGGCCCTTGTGGGTCTCTCTTTTGTCGCGAACGGCCCGGCCTGGGCACTCGATCTGCCCAAGGGCGTCGTCCAGGGCCCCTCGGTCGAAGGCATCACCGAATACCGCCTCCCGAACGGCCTGAAAGTCTTGCTGTTTCCCGATTCCTCGCGCCCGACGGTCACCGTCAACGTGACTTACCTGGTCGGCTCGCGCCACGAGAACTATGGCGAGACCGGCATGGCGCACCTGCTCGAGCACCTGATGTTCAAGGGCAGCCCGAAGCATCCGGACATCACCGCCCAGTTCGCCGACCGCGGCATGCAGTTCAACGGCACCACCTCGCTCGACCGCACCAATTACTACGAGGTGTTCCAGGCGTCGAACCCGACGGCGGGCCCCTCCAATCTGCAATGGGCGCTGCAGATGGAAGCGGACCGCATGACCCACTCGAACATCGCCAGGAAGGACCTCGATTCCGAGATGACGGTGGTGCGCAACGAGTACGAAAACGGCGAGAATTCGCCCGGTGCCGTACTGATGAAGCGCATGCAGAACATCGCCTACGACTGGCATTCCTACGGCCGCTCGACCATCGGCAACAAGAGCGATATCGAAAACGTCAAGATCGCCAACCTGCAGAATTTCTATCACACCTATTATCAGCCGGACAATGCCGTGCTGCTGGTGGCGGGCAAGTTTGATCCCGCGCAGACCCTCCTGTCGATCAACCGCCTGTTCGGCGCGATTCCGAAACCCAAGCGCGCGCTGCCGGCATTCTGGACCGTCGAGCCGACCCAGGACGGCGAGCGCAGCTTCGAGGTGCGGCGCCAGGGTGACGTGCAAATGGTCGCGGTCGGCTACAAGATCCCGTCCGGCCTGCACGACGACAGCGACGTGCTGAACTTTGCCAGCACCATCCTCGGCGAGGCGCCCAGCGGCCGCCTGCACAAGCTGCTGGTCGAGAGCGGCAAGGCGAGCCAGGTGTTCGCCTTCCCGCAGACCGGCTATGCCCCGGGCCTGCAATACTTCGGCGCGGTGGTCAAGAAGGGCGAGCCGCTCGAGCCGGTGCGCCAGGCGCTGACCCAGGCCATCGAGGACTTCACCAAACATCCGCCGACGCCGGAAGAGATGGAACGCACCCGGCGCGGCTACCTGAACGAGATCGAGCGCAGCCTGAACGATCCGCAGCAGGTCGGCGTGGCGCTGTCGGAAGTGATCGCGCTGGGCGACTGGCGCCTGTTCTTCGTCGGACGCGACCGCGTACCGACCATCACCGCCGCGCAGGTGGCGGCCGCGGCCGGACGCTACTTCAAACGCGACAACCGCGTGACCGGCAGCTTCATCCCCGACGACAACCCGCAGCGCGCCGTGATTCCGCCGGCGCCCAGCGTCGCCAGCCTGCTCAAGGATTTCAAGCCTCAGGCGTCGACCCTGACCGCCGAGGACTTCGAGCCGACCCAGGCCAACATCATGAAGCGCACCACCCTGACCACCGCGGGCGGGGTCAAGCTGGCGCTGCTGCCGAAGAAGAACCGCGGCCAGACCGTCACCGTCGACCTCAGCCAGCACTTCGGCGACGAGCAGAACCTGTTCGGCAAGGGCGCGATTCCCGGCCTGACCGCCGCCATGCTGACCCGCGGCACCAGCCGCTACGACCGCGTGCAGCTGGCCGACGCCTTCGACAAGCTCAAGATCGCCGGCAGCCCGACCCATTTCCAGACCACCCGCGAGAACCTGCCGGAAGCGCTGAAGCTGGTGGCCCACGTGCTGCGCGAGCCGAGCTTCCCGGCGGCCGAGTTCGAGCAGCTGCGCCGGCAGTCGCTGGTGTCGCTGGACGCCAGCCGCAGCGAACCGCAGAACGTGGCCTCGCGCGCGCTGAACGAACACTTCGATATCTATCCGAAGGGCGATATCCGCCACGAAACGACGCTCGACGAAGACGTGGCCGACATCAAGGCCGCCAAGCTGGACGACCTGAAGGCCTTCCACCGCGATTTCTACGGCACCGTGCCCGCCGAGTTGGCGATCGTCGGCGATTTCGATCCGCAGACCGTCACCCCGCTGATCGATCAATTGTTCGGTGCCTGGAAAGCGCCGATGCACGTGGCGCCGGTGCTGCGCAAGCATGCCGACATTGCCCCCATCCACCAGACGCTGAATACGCCGGACAAGGAAAACGGCTTCTATACGGCGCGCATGAACCTGGACCTGAACGTCGATGATCCGGACTATCCGGCGCTGATGCTGGCGGACTATATCTTCGGCGGTGGCGGCGGGCTGAAGTCGCGCCTGATGGACCGCATCCGCCAGAAAGAGGGCTTGTCCTACGGCGGCGGCACCCAGCTGGTTGCCGGCGACCTCGACCGCGCCGGCATGTTCGCGGTCAGCGCCATCGCCGCCCCGCAGAACCTGGCCAAGGTCGACGTCGCGGTGCACGAGGAACTGGCGCGCGCCGTCAAGGATGGCTTCACCAGTGCGGAACTCGCCGGCGCCAAATCGGGACTCATGCAGCAGCGCATCCAGACCCGCGCCGAGGACGGCGCACTGGCGGCCGGCTGGACTTCGTATCTGTACCGCGGCCGGACCTTCGAATGGTCGGCGGAGTTCGAGCGGCGACTGATGGCGGTCACGCTGCCGCAGCTGAACGCGGCCTTCCGCAAGACCCTGGATCCATCCAAGCTGTCGGTGGTGATGGCAGGCGATCAATCGAAAGCCGGCGCAAAGCACTGAGGGCGTTCCGGCTCAGCCCGGCTGGGCCGTGGCTGCGCCCTGAGTGAACCGCGATTGCAACACTCGGCCTTTCAAGAACCGACGAAACTGACGAGATGCTTGGTCATTGCCCGATCCGGCGCTATGATGTTGCCTGTGGGAAGTATTGCACATGGGAAGCAAACATTGCGCTTGGATATTGTAAAGGGAGCATCATGAAGGGCATGACCAAACAACCCCCGAGCGGGATCTCTTACGCCGGCAAGGTTGTGCTGGTGACGGGCGCCGCCAGCGGCATCGGCCGCGCGATGGCGCTGGCATTCGGGCGCGCCGGCGCCTGCGTCGTGATCGCCGATACCGCGGTCGATGGCGGCCACATGACGGCGGCACTCATCGTCGAAGCCGGCGGCAAGGCCTTGTTTGTGAAAACAAATGTAACGGTTGCGACGGAAGTCGACGCCCTCATCGACAAGGCGGTATCGCACTACGGCCGCGTCGACGTGGCCGTCAACGGCGCCGCCATCGAGGAGGAACATCTGCCCCTGGTGGATGGCGAGGATGCCCAGTTCGACCGCATCATGAACGTCAACGTCAAGGGCGTCTGGCTGTGCATGCGCAGCGAGCTGCGCCAGATGCTGAAGCAGGAAGGCGGCGGCGTGATCCTCAACATCGCCGACGCCGGCGGCCTGGTGGCGGTACCCAACCATGCCATGTATGCCGCCTCCAAGCACGCGGTGATCGGCCTGACCAAGACTGCCGCCGTCGAGTACGCCAAGTCGGACGTGCGCATCAACAGCCTGTGCCCGGGCGCGGTCAAGACGCCGATGCTGGCGCGCATGCTCGAGCGCGATCCGGGCCGCGACAAGAAAATCAAGGCGGCGCATCCGATGGGGCGCATCGCCGATCCGGCCGAGGTGGCGAATGCCGCGCTGTGGCTGTGCTCGGACCAGGCATCCTTCGTGACCGGGCACCAGCTGGCGGTGGATGGTGGTTTGACGGCGATGTGACAGGCTGCGTCCGAGCCGGCTTGGCTGAGCCGGCTCGGACGAGTTGCTCCCTTAGCCTTGAAACGTCGCCCCTACGCAGGCAGGGGTCCAAGTTGGCAAGCATTGCGTCAGCGCGTGCAACCTGGACCCCCGCCGGCGCGGGGGCGACGTGCTTATATTGCCGGCTGCAACGTCGGTAGCCGCTTCCCGCCGATCGATGGCCGGCAGCTTTTGCCTTCTTACGGCCGCTTCTTGCCCTTTACCCGCAGCTGCTGCTTGTGCTGCGTCTGGTTACGGTTCTGCTTGGCCTCGTACAGGGCCACCGCATCCTCCTTCGCTCGCTCCAGCGTCCGCATTTCCTCATGGTCATCGTGCGGCGAGAAATACTCGGCCTCCTGGGCGTCCATGACCAGCTTGATGGCGGCATCGTCGTCGAGGTCGTAGAGCTCGGTGAGCAGGGTGGTGACTTCGTCGAGGTAGGCTTCGTATGTCAGGTAGTTCATTGCTTCTTCGCGATCAATAGAAAAGGGCTGCATCCTGCGCGGCATCGATGCGCGCGCGGATCCAGGCGTGGCTGCGTGCAGTGACCAGCTGCGCCATCCGCAATGGGAAATGGATGATCCCATGCGGCGCTTCCGGCAGCAGGTGCAGTTCAGCGCCATCGTCACCGATGGCCGCACGCCAGCGCGCCGCCATTGTAATCGTATCGTCGCGCAATGGATCGCGCTGGCAGGCAAACAAAATGGCCGGCGGCATGCCGTGCAGGTCGCCGTACAGCGGCGACAGCGGCGCCAGGCGCCGTCCGGCCTCATCCAGGCCGGGCGTCAGCGCGTGCAGCGAGGGCAGCATGCCGGGCCCGTCCAGGACGAGAGTATCGGGGCCGGCCTGGCGCACGCTCGGGGTGCCGCTGAAGTCGTAGACGCCGTAGTACAGCACCGCGCCGACGATCCGCCGCGACAGCGCCGGCCAGCCCTGCAGGCGCAGCAGCGTCGCCGCCGCCAGCTGGGCGCCGGCCGATTCGCCGACGACGAACAGCGGCAGGCCGGCGTACTCGGGCAGGCCGTCCTCGAGCAGCCAGCGGGCGGCGGCCAGGCAATCGTCCATCAGGCCCTGCAGCGGCGTATCCAGGGCCAGCCGGTAATCGACCGAGACCACGGCCACGTCGCAGGCCTTGACCATCGCTGCGTTCAGTTTGTCGTTCATGCGCGCATTGCCGAACACCCAGCCACCGCCATGGATGTCGAGTACCAGCGCGCGCACCTTGCCGCCCGCTGGACGCAGGATGCGCACGCGCACCTGCCCAGCCGCCACGCGCCGCCCTTCGGCATGGATGCCGGCGCGCGCCAGGCGGCGGCCGGCCCCGGCCTGCGACAGGCGCATCAGCAGTTGCAGCGGACGCGCCAGCGCGCGGTAGCGCATGCCGAAGCGCGGCATGCGCTCCAGCTTGCGGTTGAAGCCGCGCACTTCCTGCAGGGCGGCGGCGTCGAAGGCGAGGGTGTCCATGCTCACGGCGTGTTCAGCGGCTTGCAGCCGACCTTATTTCGTCCGCGGCTTGTGCAGCTTGCGGTCCGGCTGTACCAGCTTGCCGGAGCGGATCAGCTTGACCGTGGATGCGACCGAGCGCGCCACGTTGCGCACTTCTTCCAGGAAGGCGGTGTCCTTGTCCAGCGTGGCGTGGCTGTCCGCATACGATTCGTAGTAGCCGACATAGCGGTCCAGCTTGGCATCCCAGCCGGCATCGACGAAGCCCATCCAGTCGAGCCAGTCCGTCAATGAACGGCGCAGCGGCTCGATGCCGGCCACGTCGCCGTGCACCACCACGCCGTAGGCACGGCCCGCGAGGTGCTTCGGATAATCCCAGTCCTGCTCCAGCGCCTTGGCTTCCTCGGCGTCCTTGCCGTGGGTCGAGCTGGGGTCCGGGTTGCCGCCGTCGGCGCACACCAGGCGGTCGATCATCAGCTTCAGCACGGCCGGGGCCTGGTACCAGTAGGTCGGGGTGATGATGATCACCGCGTGCGCCGATACCCAGCGCTCGTAGATCTCGTTCATCCAGTCGTTGTCCTGGTCGAGCGAGTGGTTCGGGTAGCAGCTGCACGGCCAGTGGCACAGCGGCATCGCGGTCGACACGCAGGCCTTGCACGGGCGGATGTGGCGTTCGTAGTCCGAGGTCAGCAGCGACAGGTCGAGCAGGTCGGTCTCGATGTTTTCGCTGTGCAGCACGTCTTCGCACATCTTGCTCAGGCGCCAGGACTTCGAGATTTCACTCGGGCAGCTGCCGTCGTTGCGGGCGGAGGCGTTGATGACCAGCACGCGGCTGCG
>JAKOOD010000646.1 GCA_022701635.1 Burkholderiaceae bacterium
TCACCGAGGTGACGTCGTGCGTGACCGGGGCGGCCAGCGCGGCGGCATTCGCCTTGGTGCTCCAGAATGCCCAGCTGGCGGTGTCGATGCCCACCGCCGCGGCGGCCTTGGCGCCCCACAGCGCGAACGCCGAGGTCACGCCCCACGGACGGCCGGCCAGCGCCAGCGTCGCGAAGTTCAGCAGCACCAGCGCCAGCGCGCCGGCCACCAGCGGCCACGGACCGTTCAGCCAGCGCGAACCGGCCACGGGGCGCAGTTGCGACGTTACCAGGCGGCCGTGGCGGCGCTTTTCGACCACCACCGTGACCGCCGCGATCAGCGCGAACACGACCCAGTTCAGGGCCAGCGCCGGCACCAGGCCGAGCGAAGTCACCAGCGACACCGGCTTGAGTTGCGGCAGCCCGGTCCAGAACGGCATGTGGGCGGTGCCGATCAGCGAGCCGACGATGAAGGCGACCAGCGTGACGATCATGCGCGTGCTGCCGCCGCCGACGGTGTACAGCGTGCCGGAGGCGCAGCCGCCGCCGAGTTGCATGCCGATGCCGAAGATAAAGGCGCCGACGATGACGGAGGTGCCGGCCGGCGACACCAGGCCGGTGACCGGATTGCCGAACAGCGTGCCGGCGGACAGCGCCGGGAAGAACAGCGCCACGCCGACGGCCAGCATCAGCATCTGCGCGCGCAGGCCGGCGCCGCGGCCGTCGGCGATGAACACGCGCCAGGCCGAGGTGAAGCCGAAGGCGGCGTGGTAGAGCGCCAGGCCGAGCAGCGCGCCGACCACGTACAGGGCGGCCAGCTTGGCGCCGACGTTCTGGGCCAGGTACCAGGTGCCCAGCAGGATCAGCAGGATGGAAACGCCGAGCGGCGCCGGGTTGATGTCGGCGCGGCGCGGCAGGGGTAAGGAGGCAGTATTGGGCATTTGAAGCAGAAACACGAAAAGACGTAAACCGTGATTTTCGCGCGTTTTACGGTTTTCTGCTGGCGGCACCCTCATGACGACTTGCCGCGGCAGACCCCAGCCGCGTGACAAAGCGCGCAATTTGCGTGCATGGCGGCTTGGTATGCTGGAGATAATTCCATGACATCGACAAGCGCCATGATCCCTCGTATTCCGCGCGCCCTCCTCGCCAGCCTCCTGCTGGCCGCCTGCGGCGCGGCACACGCGCAGGCTCCCGCATCCGCACCGGGGACCTGCGCCTACGACCGCATACGCCTGCTAGCCCTTGACCGCCTGCAATTCGACCAGGACATGAGTGGCGGCTGGCGCCCGCTGGCCGCGAAACCGGGCTGCCCGCTGCCGCCGCCGACCTGCTGCGCGATTACCGCCAGGCTCATGCCGACGAGGACGGCATGCTGTATTGGCACGAGGGCCAGATGCGCGCGAATGCCGGCCGCTACGAAGAGGCGATTCCGCTGCTCGACCATGCGCGCAAGCCCCCCGGTATGCCCGACAAGGCCGGTTGGAACCCGTACGTGGATGCGACGATCGCCTTCCTGCGCCGGGACCGGGCGGCACTCGAGCGCGCCCACGCGACGCTGGCGGCCTACCCGCCGCCGACCGGAGAAGGCGTGCCGGAGGTCAAGGACGGCTACCTCGTGCTCGACATGAACGGCGGCGAGCAACGGCGGGTGCGCTGGCCGCTGAACATCGAGGTGGTCGAGTGCCTGGAAAAATCCTTCGACAAACCGTACACCGAAGCCTACGGCAACGACTGCAAGACGAAGTAAGACGACGTGAACCCTCCATACGTCGTCCCCACCTGCGCGGGGACGACGGTATTTGTTCGACTACCGCTTCTTCTTGCGCACCGCCCGCCTGTCCTCCATCCCCGCCTCGTCCACATCGCTCGATGCCGACTTCGAGCGCTGGTACTCGACCTCCCCCGCCTCTTCCGGCAGTGCCGGCCCGGTGTACATCACGGCCACGTCGGCCAGCGCACTGGCGCGGTCCTGGCCGAAGCCTGACAGCGACGTCAGTTTCAGGTAGCGCGCCGTCACGCCGGCATCGAAGGCGACTGTCTGCGGATCGAAGGTCGAGCCCAGTACCGCGCGCTTCACCTCGCGCCAGGCCTGGCCGTCGTCGCTGACCTGGACCAGCCACTCGCGCACGTCGCCTTCGTGCTCGCGGTGGTTCTGGCGCGGCATCAGCACCAGGCCCTTGAACGGCACCGGCTGGGCAAAGGCAATAGTCAGTTCGGGCTGCGGACGCACGGTTTCGCCTTTGGCCACGCTCACCAGCGCAAAGGTATTCGGGTCGCCGTCGACGGCGTTGGCGGCATCGGGCCAGCCGCTGGCCTGCGCGCCCAGGTTATTCATCACGCGGGTATCGAACAGCACCGCGCGGAAGGCGGCCGGGTCGATCGCGGTCCGCGGCTTGAACGCATTGCCGGCCATGTAGGCCAGCACCGACTGGCGCAGCTGGCGCGCCACCGGACGCTGTTCCAGGCGATTTTCCAGGTCGAACGTCGACACCATCAGCCGCCCCTGGCCGACGCGGGCCTCGAACAGCGTGCCCAGTTTGTAGTTGCGGTTCCAGTCGTCGATCGGCTGCACGATCGGCTGCAGGCCGCGCGGCAGGCGGTCCAGGTTCATGGCGCGGGCGCCGCTCACCAACTCGGTCCACTGCCAGTCGAAGTGTTCCGCGGTCGGGAAGGCGGCCAGCGACGGATGCCGGTTGTCGATCGACAGGCCCAGCATGCGGCCCCACCCCGGGTTCATCAAGCGGTTCCAGAACACCGGCACGTCGGCCAGCGGCGGCGAGGTCCAGTCCAGGTCGGCCTTGCGCGGCATGTACAGCACGTCGCCGCCGGCGTTCAGGTGCGCCTCGGCTTCGGGCCACGAGTGCGTGACCAGCACCGAAGGGGGCGCCTGCACCGGCGCCGCGTCCGGATACAGCCAGAAAGTCCAGTCGTTGGCGATCTTGCCGCCGTCCAGTCCCACCACCAGCTGGTAGCGGCCCGGCGCCGGCAGGCCCGCCAGCGAGGCCTGGATGCGGCCCAGCGCGGTGTTGTGGCCGACCGGGATGTCGCGCGCGTCGAAGCGGCCGCTGCGCACCGCCTTGCCGTCGGCATCCTCGATGCGCCAGTACGGTGCCGCATGCGCCAGCGGCGCGGCGCCGTAGTGGGCGATTTCCACCGGCACGTCGAGGCTGTCGCGCGTGGTCATCACATTGCGCGTCAGGCGCGCCAGCGGCACTGTTTCGCCGTTAAAGCGGCGGAACGCTTCCGGCGTGGCGTAGCCCTTCGATTCCCAGAAGGTGTCGAGGATGCCGACCAGGGCCGTGCCCTGCCCCAGGTAATCGTGCAGGTCGAGCAGCTGGTAGCCGGACAGGCCGCGCGTGCGCAGCGCCGCCTCGATCTCTTCCTTGTAGCAGATCAGCTGGTAGTGGCCCGAGGCCAGCGCGAATGCGCGGTTCCGGTCCAGCACGCCGTGCTTCTCGGCCGAGTCGCGGAAGATCTCGTAATTCCCCGGCTGCAGGTAGCCGGTGAATTTCCTGATGATGCCGAAGTCCGGATAGGCGACCCACTGCCCGGTCTCGTGCGACAGCACCGGCACCGAGATCCCCTCCAGCGAGGCGGAATAATCGCGCCCGAACCAGCCGGTCTTGTTGCGCAGCGGCTTGGGACCGATACGCTGGATGGCGAGGTAGTCGGTGCCTTTGTCGACTTCCGGTACGCTCGGCTCGGTGTGGCCGGTGCCGTTGGTGTACAGGCGGCGCGGATCCACGTTGCGGTAGTGCGCGATCCACTTGTCGAAGGATTCCTTCCAGCGTCCCGACGGTTCGTTGCTCGGGCTGAGCATCAAGAAGGACGGGTGGTTGCCGTAGGCGCGGATCATGCGTTCGGTTTCCTCGTACAGCATCGCTTCCAGCGGCGAGCCGGGCGAGATGTTGTTCCACATGCCCGGTTCCGGCTGCAGGTAGATCCCGACCTCGTCGGCAGCCTGGAACGCCGCTTCCGGCGGCGTGAACGAGTGGAAGCGCATGTGGTTGATGCCCCAGGCCTTGTTGATCTTGAAGATCTTCTTCCAGTACGCCACATCGGTCGGCGGG
>JAKOOD010000635.1 GCA_022701635.1 Burkholderiaceae bacterium
CGCTGATGCCGGCCATCAGCAGGGTGCGCCGGTCCTCGTGCCGCAGCCTGAACACATGGGTCAGCTGGTCGGCCAGCGTGCCGCCCATTTGCACCGCCGTGCCTTCGCGCCCGACCGAGGCGCCGCATAGGTGCGACAGCACGGTCCCCCCCAGCACCAGCGGCGCCATGCGCAGCGGAATGACTTTATCCGGATCGTGGATCTGGTCGATCAACAGGTTGTTGCCGGCCTCGACGGCGCGTCCGAATCGGAGGTAAAGCCAGCCGACCGCGAAGCCGGCCAGCGGCAGCAGCCAGAGCAGCCAGCGGTGAGCGAGGCGGGTGCCGGTGGCCCAGTCGAGCGCGACCAGGAAGAAGGCGGAGGCGGAACCGGCCAGCAGCCCCACCAGCAGCGCCAGCGGTAGCCATTTGGCGAGGTAGCGCAGCAGCTGGCTGGACGAGAAGCGCGGTTCCAAAGATCGATTTAATAAAGTCACACATGTCCTCGGTTGGGCATCCCGGACATGCAGCGGGCTGGACGGGCGAACGCCTGCACGTCCCATGGCCGGGAGCGGTGCAGGCATCATCGGCCCTGGGGGCGGTTTGTCAGTGGAAGAATGCCATTTCCACAGCATGATTCTAGCGCAGCCCCGCAGCGGCCGACAGTAAAATGATCTTATGCGACCCCATTTCAAGCGACCCCATTTCAAATTACGCGCCGCCACGGTAGCCGACATTCCCGTGCTGCAAAGACTGATCGCACGTTCCGGTATCGGCTTGTCGGCCGGCTTTTATACCCCTGAACAGGCGCACGCGGTAACGCGCGAGGTGTTCGGCGTCGACACCCAGCTGATCCGGGACGGCACCTATTTCGCCATCGAAGACGGCGCGCGCATCGTCGCCTGCGGCGGCTGGAGCAAGCGCTCGACGCCCTTCGGCGGCGACCAGCACAAGTCGGCGCCGGACCGTTTGCTCGATCCGGCCACCGAGGCGGCAAAGATCCGCGCCTTCTTTGTCGATCCGGGCATGGAGCGCCAGGGTCTCGGCTCGATGCTGATGCTTCATTGCACCGGGCAGGCGCTGGCGGCGGGTTTCACTGCGCTCGAGCTGACCGCGACCATGCCGGGCGTCCCGCTGTACCGGGCGCATGGCTTCGTGCCGCTGCGCGACCTGAGCCTGTCGCTCGGCGGCGGCCAGGTGGCGGTGCCCTTGACGCTGATGCGCAAGGTGATCGGAGAGCGAGTGGCCTAAGCCAGGGTTAAGCAAAGCCCATGTTTCACATCTTGAAAACGCGTCGCCTGCCCCTAAATTTAGTTCGATCCTGAAAACTAACCTTATTCACTAGGGGCACACGATATGCGGCAAGATAAATTGACGACCAAGCTCCAGGAAGCACTGGCGGACGCCCAGAGCCTGGCCGTCGGCAACGATAACCAATACATAGAACCAGCGCACCTGCTGAGTGCGCTGCTGAACCAGGACGACGGCGGCGCGCGCTCGCTGCTGCAACGCGCTGGCGTCAACGTGGGCAGTCTCGCGGGCGCGCTGCGCAATGCGCTCGAGCGCCTGCCGAAAGTCTCGGGCACCGGCGGCGACGTGCAGGTCGGACGCGAGCTCGTGAACCTGCTGAACCTCGCTGACAAGGAATCCCAGCGCCGCGGCGACCAGTTCCTGTCCAGCGAAATGGTGCTGCTGGCGCTGCTTGATGACAAGTCCGAGGCCGGCCGCCTGGCGCGCGAACACGGCCTGACCAAGAAGTCGCTGGAATCGGCGATCCAGGCCGTGCGCGGTGGCGAATCCGTGAATTCGCAGGATGCCGAGGGCAACCGCGAAGCACTGAAAAAATACACCCTCGACCTGACCGAGCGCGCCCGCATGGGCAAGCTGGACCCGGTGATCGGCCGCGACGACGAGATCCGCCGCGCGATCCAGGTGCTGCAGCGCCGCAGCAAGAACAATCCGGTGCTGATCGGCGAACCGGGCGTGGGCAAGACCGCGATCGTGGAAGGGCTGGCCCAGCGCATCGTCAACGGCGAAGTGCCGGATTCGCTCAAGGGCAAGCGCGTGCTGTCGCTCGACATGGCGGCGCTGCTGGCGGGCGCCAAGTTCCGCGGCGAATTCGAAGAGCGCCTGAAGACGGTACTGAAGGAACTGGCACAGGATGAAGGCCAGACCATCGTCTTCATCGACGAGATCCACACCATGGTCGGCGCCGGCAAGGCCGAGGGCGCGATGGACGCCGGCAACATGCTGAAGCCGGCGCTGGCGCGCGGCGAGCTGCATTGCGTCGGCGCGACCACGCTCGACGAGTACCGCAAGTACGTCGAGAAGGATGCCGCGCTCGAGCGCCGCTTCCAGAAGATCCTGGTCGACGAGCCTAGCGTGGAAGCGACCATCGCCATCCTGCGTGGCCTGCAGGAAAAGTACGAGCTGCACCATAAAGTGGAAATCACTGACCCGGCCATCATCGCCGCGGCCGAGCTGTCGCATCGCTACATCACCGACCGCTTCCTGCCGGACAAGGCGATCGACCTGATCGACGAGGCTGCCTCCAAGATCAAGATCGAGATCGATTCCAAGCCGGAAGTGATGGACAAGCTGGACCGCCGCATCATCCAGCTGAAGATCGAGCGCGAGGCGGTCAAGAAGGAAACCGACGAAGCGTCGCAGCGCCGGCTCGAGCTGATCAACGACGAGATCGCCCGCCTGGAACGCGAATACAACGACTTCGAAGAGATCCTGAAGGCCGAAAAGGCGGCGGTGCAGGGTACCACCCACATCAAGGAAGAGATCGAACGCATCCGCCTGCAAATGGATGAGGCCAAGCGCCAGAGCAACTGGCAACAGGTGTCCGAGTTGCAGTACGGCCGCCTGCCGGAGCTGGAAAAGCAGCTCAAGGATGCGGAAGCCGCCGGCGAACAGGCCGAGGGCGGAGGTGACAGCGGCAAGCCGCGCCTGTTGCGCACCCAGGTCGGCGCCGAAGAGATCGCCGAAGTGGTGTCGCGCGCAACCGGCATTCCGGTGGCACGCATGATGCAGGGCGAGCGCGACAAGCTGCTGCACATCGAAGAGAAGCTGCACGAGCGCGTGGTGGGGCAGGACGAGGCGATCGAGGCGGTGTCGGATGCGATCCGCCGCTCGCGCGCCGGCCTGGCCGACCCGAATCGCCCCTACGGTTCCTTCATGTTCCTGGGCCCGACCGGCGTCGGCAAGACCGAACTGTGCAAGGCGCTGGCCGGGTTCCTGTTCGATACCGAGGATTCCCTGATCCGCATCGACATGAGCGAGTTCATGGAGAAGCACTCCGTGGCCCGGCTGATCGGTGCGCCGCCCGGTTACGTCGGTTACGAGGAGGGCGGCTACCTGACCGAAGCCGTGCGCCGCAAGCCGTACAGCGTGATCCTGCTGGACGAGATCGAGAAGGCGCACCCTGACGTGTTCAACGTCCTGCTGCAGGCGCTCGACGACGGCCGCATGACCGACGGCCAGGGCCGCACGGTGGACTTCAAGAACACGG
>JAKOOD010000657.1 GCA_022701635.1 Burkholderiaceae bacterium
TTCTACTGGCGCGACGTGACGCCTTCGCTGGGCGGTTATCTGCTGGCGGGGGCGCCGCGGACCTTCAGGTTGTCGGCGCAGTTTGATTTGTAAGCTGCTGGTCAGCCCCATGAACGTCATTCCCGCGTTCGCGGGAATGACGGATGGTCGGTTCAGGGTTTCGGATTACTGATTCTTAAACAGTAACGAGCAGCGACTCAACCCGCGCCACCCGCTCTTCCAACTCCCCCACCACCAGCACATACGGTATGCCCCGCGCCGCCAGCACCGCCACCAGTTGCGCATGCACGCGCTGCCGCACTTCTTCCGAATCGCGCATCAGCCCATCCGGCACCCACGGCAGGTCCGGCGCCGCCACCAGCGTCAGCGCGTAGTCGTGCGCCGCTTCCAGCGCCAGCAGCGCGGGCGGGACGCGGCCCCAGTAGATCCGGCTGTAGACCGCGGTCATCAGCGGCGTGGTGTCGCAGAACAGGAAACCGCGCGCGGCCGGCCGCGCCGCCATCGCATCCTCGCGCGCCAGCTGGGTACGCGCGATGCCGGGCTGGTCGTCTTCATGCGGCACGCGGCCGTGCACGTCGACGAACTCGCGCAGGTACTCGGGCACCCACAGCGTGCCGTAACGGCGCGCCAGCGCGTCGGCCAGGGTCGACTTGCCGGTCGACTCGGCGCCGAGGATGGCGATGCGCCGCGGCGCGGCCGGCACCGTCATTGCGCGCCCTCGCGCGCCGCCCTGCTCCAGGTGCGCAGGCCGATTGCGGCCATCACGACGAACAGCGCGTACAGCACGGCCGTCAGGTACAGCTGCTTGTGCACGTACAGGCCGACGTAGATGACGTCGACCACGATCCAGACATGCCAGTTCTCGACCTTCTTGCGCGCTGTGAGCAGCGTGCCGAGCAGGCTGCCGGCGGTCAGGAAGGCGTCCGTGCCCGGCACGTCGCTGTCGGTGGCATGGCCGAGGAAGGCCCACAGCAGCAGGTAGCCGAGCGCCCAGCCGGCCAGGGCCCGGGTCCAGCCGGCGCGGTCCAGGCGCGTGACCACCAGCGGCGCGCCGGCGTCGACGCTGCCGCGTCCACCTTTCAGCCACTGGGTCCAGCCCCACAGCGAGGCCGCGATGAACACGCCCTGCAGGCCGGCGTCGCCGTACAGGCGCGCATCGAAGAACACGATGCCGTACATGGCCGACGAGACGATCGCGAACAGCCAGGCCCAGTGCAGGCGGCGGATGTTCAGGAGCACCGTCGCGATCGACAGGACGAAGGAAATCAGTTCCAGCGGCGTGGTCTTGAATCCAAGGATGAGGAGGCTGTCGTTCATGCGGGCGCCGTATCGGATGGGTCAGCGATTATCCGAGCTGCGGCGGCTTTATGCAAGGCGCCGCAGCACGCACCGGTATCGGCGCCGCTGTCCGCTTCCGGACACCCTTGCCCGGCAGCGGGCAGCACGAGGCCGGCAAACCCGCCGTTTCACGGGGGAACCCGGCCTGGCACGCCGCTTGCAATACTGGAAGCATAGCCACTTCGACGCACCGCCCCATGGACCATGCCATCCCGATCGAGACCCTGCGCCGCCGCCGTCTGCACCACCTCGCCGGCGCCGCCTGCCTGTTCGCGTTTCTTTGCGCCGGCGCCTGGGGCCTGAACCGCGTGCTGCGCCCCAGCGTGGATGCGGGTGCGGTCGTGGTGTCCGAAGTCCGGCGCGGTGACGTCGACAACACGATCAACGCCGCCGGCGTGGTCATCCCGGTGCACGAGGAAGTGGTGGCCAGCCCGGGCGCGAGCCGGGTCGCGCACGTGCACGCCAAGCCGGGCCAGCAGGTGCGCCAGGGCGACCTGCTGCTCGAGCTCGACGACCGCGCGATCCGGCTGGCCCTGGAAGCGCTGAAGGAACAGCTGGCGCAGCAGGACAACCGCGTCGCCACCCTCGGCGTCGAGATGGACCAGAAACTGAAGCAGACCCAAAGCAGCATCGAGCTGCTGGAAATCGACCTGCAGGCGGCGCGCGTGCGCCACGAGCGCAACCAGAAGCTGCGCGCCAGCGGCCTGGTCTCCGGCGAAGACCTGCTCACCGCGGAGCTGAACGTCAAGCGCACCGGGATCCAGCTGCGCCAGCAGCGCGAACTGGTCGAGGACACGCGCCGCGCCACCGCCGGCGCCGTCGCCGCGGCCAAGCTGCAGCAGGCCATCCTGCACAAGCAGATCGCGCAGCAGGAGCAGCTGCTGGCCCAGACCCGGGTGTGCGCGCCCTTCGCCGGCATGCTGACCTGGGTGCTCGAGGAGGAAGGCGCCAGCGTCGCCGCCGGCCAGCTGGTGGCGCGGGTCTCGGAATTGAACAACTACCGGGTCGAAGCCAGTCTGTCGGACTTCCACGCGCGCCTGCTCGCCGCCGGCCAGCCGGTGCGCGTCGAGCAGAACGGCGAGATCCTGGCCGGCACCGTGCACACCATCCTCCCCGAAATCCAGAACGGCAGCATCAAGCTGCTGGTCGACCTGGCCAAGCCGCGCAATCCGAACCTGCGCAACAAGATGCGGGTCGACGTCAACGTCGTCACCGCGCACCGCGCGCAGGTGCTGGTGCTCGACAACGGCGCCGCCTTCAACGGCCGCGGGCGCCAGCCGGCCTTCGCGGTACGGGACGGCGTGGCGCGCAAGACCACGCTGGAACTCGGCGCCAGCGACGGCAAGGTCATCGAAGTGGCGGCCGGGGCCCGGCCGGGAGACCGCTTCATCGTATCCGACACGGGTGCCTTCAAGGACCTGGACAGTATTCGCATCGCCAACTAGGAGATTCACATGATCAGATTGAACAAGGTCAGCAAGACCTACCGCACCGACAAGGTCGAGACGCTGGCGCTGAAGGACATCGACCTGCAGGTCGCGCGCGGCGAATTCGTGGCCATGATGGGGCCGAGCGGCTGCGGCAAGAGCACGCTGCTGAACCTCATCGGCCTGCTCGACCGGCCGGGCCAGGGCAGCATCGAGATCGACGGCGTCGCCATCACCCGCTACCGCGACCGCCAGCTGGCCAAGCTGCGCAACCAGACCTTCGGCTTCATCTTCCAGAGCTTCCACCTGATCCCGGACCTGCGCGTGATCGACAACGTCGAGCTGCCCCTGCTCTACCGCAGCGGCAGCGATGG
>JAKOOD010000666.1 GCA_022701635.1 Burkholderiaceae bacterium
CCGGAGGACGGGCTCTCAACTAACATCGGATACATATCAAACGTTACTGATGTATCGATAAAACCATGGCAAAAGGGAAAGTGTCAATGAAACATACTTGTATGAATGTGTAGAAACAACACATTGCGCGCACAAAAATGGTTCATGAATGGTTTTGTGCAGTGCAACAATATCTGTTCGCGTATGTACTTTTTAGCTTGTAATTACGTGAAATTAAACGTACATACGCTGTATTTACTTATGCATACACATATGTACATGCACGGCGGTGCAATATTCATGGTAGTGTCCAAAATGGTGCGGGACGCACCAGACAATATTTTCATTTAACAATTGAAAAGTTTCTTTTATGAAATTTTGTTAAATCCTGTGGTGTGCATGCCGCCCTTCCCCCGCCAAGCCGCCCCGGCGCCGGTGGCGATGCCTTATACTTGACGTTTGCCCCATCCGCTGCCCAGGTACGAGGCCGGGCGCGCCAGTCACGAATCCACCATGTTGCGAATTAACGAACTCAAACTCCCCCTGAACCACCCTGACCAAGCCCTGCGCGACGCCATCGTCGGCCGGCTCGGCATCGACGGCGACGACCTGGTCGACTACAAGATCTTCAAGCGCAGCTACGACGCCCGCAAACGCAGCGCGATCGTGCTGATCTATGCGGTCGAGGTCGAAGTCCGCAACGAGGCGCAGGTGCTGGCACGCCTCAAGGGCGAGCAACATGTGATGCCGGCGCCCGACACCGGCTACAAGTTCGTCGAAGCCGGCAACCCGGCGCCGGGCACGCCACGTCCGGTGGTCGTGGGCATGGGGCCGTGCGGCCTGTTCGTGGCGCTGATCCTGGCCCAGATGGGCCTCAAGCCGCTGATGCTCGAGCGCGGCAAGATCGTGCGCGAGCGGACCGTCGATACCTTCGGCTTCTGGCGCAAGCGCAAGCTGAATACCGAATCCAACGTGCAGTTCGGCGAAGGCGGCGCCGGCACCTTCTCGGACGGCAAGCTGTACAGCCAGATCAAGGACCCGAAGCACTACGGCCGCAAGGTCCTCACCGAGTTCGTCAAGTCGGGCGCGCCGGAAGAGATCCTGTACGTCAGCAAGCCGCACATCGGCACCTTCAGGCTGGTGAAGATGGTCGAGCAGATGCGCGCCGAGATCCTGGCGCTGGGTGGCGAGATCCGTTTTGAAACGCGCGTGGAAGACGTGCTGATCGAAGGCGATGGCAACAACCGCCAGGTGGTCGGCGTCAAGCTGGCGTCGGGCGAAACCATCCCGACCCGCCACCTGACGATGGCGATCGGCCACAGCGCGCGCGATACCTTCCAGATGCTGTACGACCGCGGCGTCTATATAGAAGCCAAGCCGTTCTCGATCGGCTTTCGCGTCGAGCACCCGCAATCGCTGATCGACACCTGCCGCTTCGGTCCGAACGCCGGCAACAAGATCCTGGGTGCGGCCGACTACAAGATCGTGCACCACGCGTCCAATGGCCGCAGCGTGTACAGCTTCTGCATGTGCCCGGGCGGCACGGTGGTGGCGGCGTCGTCGGAAGAAGGCCGCGTGGTCACCAACGGCATGAGCCAGTACTCGCGCAACGAACGCAACGCCAACAGCGCGATCGTGGTCGGCATCACCCCGGCCGACTACCCGGGCCACCCGCTGGCCGGCATCGCCTTCCAGCGCGAGCTGGAATCGCGCGCCTTCGTCCTCGGCGGCAGCAACTACGATGCGCCGGGCCAGCTGATGGGCGACTTCGTGCGCGGCATGCCCTCGACGGCATTCGGTTCGGTGACCCCGTCGTTCAAGCCGGCCGTGCACCTGACCGACCTCGGCCCGGCCCTGCCCGACTATGCCACCCTGGCGCTGCGCGAAGCCTTCGTCGCCTTCGACAAGCAGATCCGCGGCTACTACAAGGACGACGCGGTGCTGACCGGCGTCGAGACCCGCACTTCGTCGCCGATCCGCATCAAGCGCCACGACGACAGCCTGCAAAGCCTGAACACGCGCGGCCTGTTCCCGGCCGGCGAAGGCGCCGGTTACGCGGGCGGCATCATGTCGGCCGCGGTGGACGGCATCCGCATCGCGGAAGCGGTGGCGCTGTCGATGGCAGGCGCGCCCGTGCCGCATGGCGGCTGAACCAGGAAGCATCACGCACACCCATGACAGCGCCGGCGGGGGCGCTGTTGCTGCAGTGCTGGGCGCCATGCTATCGACCTACGTCGGCGCCGCCCTCGCCAAGCACCTGTTCCCGCTGGTCGGCAGCCAGGGCGTGACCGCGCTGCGGGTCGGCCTGGCCGCCTGCCTGCTGCTGGGCTGGTTCCGGCCCTGGCGCACGCCGCTGCCGCGCAGCGCCATGCCCGATCTGCTCCTCTACGGCCTGATGCTGGGCTGCATGAACCTGCTGATCTACGGCGCCTTTGCGCGCATCCCGATCGGCATCGCCGTCGCCATCGAAGTCACCGGCCCGCTGCTGGTCGTGCTGGCCGGCTCGCGCCGCGTCACCGATCTCGCCTGGCTGGCCTGCGCCGTGCTCGGATTGTGGCTGCTGCTGCCCCTGCATGCGCATGGTGGCGGCCTCGATCCGGCCGGCATCCTGCTGGCCGCCGGCGCGGCGCTGTGCTGGGCCATGTACATCGTGTTCGGCAAGCGCGACTCCACCCTGCGGGGCGGCCAGGCGGTGGGCTGGGGCATGCTGGCGGCGGCGCTGTTCACGGTGCCGGTCGGCGCGCTGCAGGCCGGCGCCGCCCTGCTGGCCCCCGGCGTGCTGGCGGCCGGCCTGGGCGTCGCCCTGCTGTCGAGCGCGCTGCCCTATTCGCTCGAAATGATCGCCCTGCGGCGCCTGCCGCGGCGCGTGTTCGGCATCCTGGTCAGCGCCTCGCCGGCGGTCAGCGCGCTGGCCGGCTGGCTGGTGCTGGGAGAACGCCTGAACCCGCTGCAGTGGCTGGCGATCGGGCTGGTGATGCTGGCGTCGGCCGGCGGCGCATGGAGTGACGCCAAACGCTGACCGGCGCCGACGCCGACGCCGACGCCATGCGAACGTTCGCGTGGGCACGGGG
>JAKOOD010000676.1 GCA_022701635.1 Burkholderiaceae bacterium
CTCGCCCAGCAGGGTGTCGAGCATGCGGCTGTCGATCTCGACCTCGCTGGCGCTGCGGCGGTCGGCGCCGGCCAGCAGGTCTTCGCACACGTCCTGCACCACGTCGTCGAACAGGTCTTCGCCGACGCCGACCCGCTGCAGGATGCCGGAATGGCGCAGCGCCCGCAGTTCCGACGGCGCCAGGTGGCCGTCCACGATCATGGCCAGGGCCAGCAGGCGGCACACGGCCTTGGGACTGTCGGTGGGATAGGTGCGCATGGTATTACTCCAAAAATGTGATGAGGCTCCAGCGTAAAGCCAGGGCATACGAAAGTAAAATCGATTAATCTTTCGTAATCCTCAATATTTTTGGAGTGTTTGCTTGATCAACTACAAGCACCTGCAATATTTCTATACGGTGGCCACCAGCGGGACGGTCGCGGCGGCGGCCTTGCGCCTGCACGTGTCGGCACAGGCGATCAGCACCCAGCTGCAGCTGCTCGAAGAGCAGTTCGGCGAAGCGCTGTTCCGCAAGAAGGGACGCGTGCTGGAGCTGACCGACGCCGGCAAGACCGTGCTGATTTACGCGGAACGCATCTTCGACCTCGGCAACGAACTCGAGCAGAACGTGCGGCGCGGCCTGTTCCGGGCGCCCGAGACCTTGCGCGTCGGCGTGTGCGACATGATCCCGAAGACCATGGCCTTCCGCCTGCTGCAGCCGGCCCACGATGCCGGGCTGGCGATGCGCCTGGTCTGCCGCGAGGGCGGTTTCGATGCGCTGATGCTGGAACTCGGTGCGCACCGGCTCGACCTGGTGATTGCGGACCGCGGGCTGCCGCCCGGCACCCATCGGCTGAACGCGCTGCGCGGCCATACCCACCTGCTCGGCTCCAGCACGCTGACCGTGCTCGGCCACACCGACCTGTGCGCGGCCTGGGAAGGCCCCTTCCCCCAGCGTCTTAAAGGTGCGCCCTTCCTGCTGCCCGGTGTCGAGGCGGCCGTGCACAGCCGGCTGCAAGCCTGGTTCGACCTGCACGGCCTGCGGCCGATCGTGGTCGGCGAATTCGACGACGGCGCCCTGCTGAACGCCTTCGCGCGCGCCGGCACCGGTTTCATCGCGGCGCCGACCGTGCTGGCTGCCGCCATCTGCACCGAGTACGGCTTGCGCCCGGTCGGCATGGTCGATGCGATCGTCGAACAATTCCATGCGGTGACGGTGGAACGGCGCATCGACCATCCGGCCGTGCGCCGCATCCTCGAGGGCGCCGGCAGCGTGTTTGCAAGTGCCGTCAATGTGCCGTGAACGGCAGGCAAAAACACGGCCGAGCACGCCAATCGACATAATTGGTTACAATGTAGTTGCTAATTAACTAAAAGGTAGCCAGCCGGTGCCGGCGCAGGACGCGCCCGCCCCCGGCCCAGGCATCACCCCCACGGAAAGGTAACTATGTCTTCAGCCCCTCCCATGGCGGCCGCTCCCGCGTCCGCCGACAACAAGGAAAACCGCTTCGTCTTCAAGGTCGCCATCGCCGCCACCATGGGTGCACTGGCGTTCGGCTACGACACCGGCGTGATCTCCGGCGCCCTTCCCTTCATGACCGTACCGGCCGCCCAGGGCGGTCTCGGCCTGACGCCCCTGACCGAAGGCGTGGTCACCTCGGCGCTGGTGTTCGGCGCCGCCTTCGGCTCGCTGATGGCCGGCACGCTGTCGGACCGCTACGGCCGCCGTACCACGCTGCTGGGCCTGTCGCTGGTGTTCATGATCGGCGTGCTCGGTACCGCACTGGCGCCTTCGGTGGCGATCATGGCCGCGATGCGCTTCGTGCTCGGCCTGGCCGTGGGCGGCGCCTCGTCGACGGTGCCGGTGTTCATCGCCGAGATGGCCGGCCCGAGCCGGCGCGCGCGCCTGGTCAGCCAGAACGAACTGATGATCGTCGGCGGCCAGTTGATCGCGTATGTGCTGAATGCGCTGCTGGCCCACTTTTCGGACTCGCCGAACGTGTGGCGCCACATGCTCGGCATCGCCGCGGTGCCGGCCGTGCTGCTGGGTATCGGCATGCTGCTGGTGCCGGCCTCGCCGCGCTGGCTGGCCAGCAAGGGGCGCATGAAGGAAGCGCGCGCCGTGCTGCAGCAGATCCGCTCCAGCGATGCCCAGGTCGAGTCCGAACTGGCCGACATGGTCAAGCTCAACAAGATCGAACACGAGCAGACCGGCTGGGCCGCGGTGATGGGCACGCCCTGGATCCGCAAGCTGCTGTGGATCGGCATCGGCCTCGGCTTCGTGGCCCAGCTGACCGGCGTCAACGCCTTCATGTACTTCACGCCGATCATCCTGAAGTCGACCGGCCTCGGTACCAACGCGGCACTGTTCGCCACCATCGGCAACGGCGTGGTCGCCGTGATCGCCACCTTCATCGGCATCTGGCTGATCGGCCGCCACGGCCGCCGCCCGATGATGCTGACCGGCCTCGGCTTCACGATCGCCACCCAGGCGGCGCTCGGCACCGTGCTGCTGTGGATGCCGGACGGCCCGCTGAAAAGCTATGCCGCGCTGGCCTGCATCCTGTGCTTCCTGCTGTTCATGCAGATGCTGATCTCGCCGGTGTACTGGCTGCTGATGTCGGAACTGTTCCCGATGCGCCTGCGCGGCGTCCTGACCGGCAGCGCCGTGGCTTGCCAATGGCTGTTCAACGGCCTGGTGGCCCTGCTGTTCCCGCTCGCCATGGCACAGTTCGGCAGCGCCACCTTCTACGTGTTCGCCGCCATCAACGTCGCTTCCTACATCTTCGTGGCGGCCTGCCTGCCCGAGACCAGGGGCAAGTCGCTGGAAGAACTGGAAAAGCACCTGCAGAAGAAGCTGGCCTGAGCCGCGGATGGGCTCAGATGCGGCGGCGCCGGTACTCGTCGAGGAAGGACGCCGCCTCGCGCTTCCCCAGCACCTTGACCGGGTCGCCATGCCAGGCGTACAGGAAGGGGGCGCCGCCGCGGTCGGTCAGCTTGGCGCGGATCAGGAAGCGGGTGCCGGCCGGGTATTTCTCGGAGTCGACCAGCGTGCGCGCGCACTGCACCCGCATCGCGGTGGAATAGGCCTGCCCCGCCACCGGCTTGATTTTCAATCGGCCGCTACGCGGGTCGAGGACGGATTCGACGGCGACGTCGCGGTAGGCCCAGGGATCGCGCGCCATCTCAGGCCTTTGCCGTCATTGCCGCGGCAGGGCGCACGGGCGCTTCGCGGATCGGCAGGTTGACCAGCGCCGCGGCCAGCGCCAGCAGGATATCGGCGTACCACATCCACGAAAAATCGCCGAAGCGCACGAACGCCAGCCCGCCCAGCCAGGCGCCCAAAAAGCCGCCGACCTGGTGCGACAGCAGCGTCAGGCCGAATAGGGTCGACAGGTAGCGCGTGCCGAACAGCTTGCCGACCAGGCCGGCCGTCGGCGGCACCGTCGCCAGCCACGTGAAGCCGAGCGCGGCGGCGAACACATAAAACGTCAGCGCACTCTTGGGCGCCATCAGGTACAGCCCGATGATGGCCGCGCGGCTGGCATACATCAGCGCCAGCAGCCATTTCATGCGATAGCGCTGGCCGAGCGCGCCGGCCGTCAGAGACCCGGCGATATTGAATAGACCGATCAGGCCGAGCGCGGTGGCGGCGACGCCGGCCGGCAGGCCGCACAGCGCGACTTCGCCCGGCAGGTGGGTGGCCAGGAAGGCGATGTGGAAGCCACAGGTGAAAAAGCCGGCGTGCAGGCACAGGTAGCTGCGGTCGCGCAGTGCCGCGCGCACCTGGCCGCCGAGGCCCATGTCGTCCTGCGCGCCCGCGGCCGTTGCCTGCGGCGGCTTGCCGCGCAGCGGCCAGGCCAGCGGCAGGGTCAACAGCGTGGTCGCGGCCAGCGCCACCATGGCCACCACCCAGCCGCTGGCGGCAATCGTGAACTGCACCAGCGGCGCGAATACGAACTGGCCGAAGGAACCGCCGGCATTGATGAAGCCGGCGGCGAACGGACGGCGTGCCGGCGGCAGGCGCTGCGCGGTGGCGCCGATCAGGATCGAGAAGCTGCCGGCGCCGGCCCCGGCCGCCGACAGGACCCCGAGCGTCAGCATCAGTCCCCACTGCGACGACACGAAGGGCGTCGCGGCCAGGCCGGCGGCCAGCATCACGCCGCCCAGCACGATCACGCGTCCCGGACCGTACTTGTCGGCCACGGCCCCGAACACCGGTTGCGAAGCGCCCCACATGAACTGGCCGACCGCCAGCGCCAGGCTGATCGAGGCGACGCCGAGGCCGGTGGCGGTGTTGATCGGCGAGAGGAACAGGCCGGTGGTGAGGCGCGCGGCCATGGTCAGCATCAGGATGGCGGCGGCGGACAGGATCAGGAGCCAGGCTGTGCGCGGGCGCATCTCTGGTGTGGTCGGCATGCGGTTCCCCGGTTTTATTATGGTTGCCAGTGTGGCACGTTGCCGGGAAAGCTGCACGGCCGCGCTTGTTTTTTGACCACGCCAAATAAGCACGTCGCCCCTGCGCAGGCAGGGGCGACGTTCATGGGCTAATCAATACAGCAGCGCCGCAGTCAGCTCAAGCCGATGCCTTCACCAGCAAAGCCGTCGCCTGCGCCGCCATGCCCTCTTCCCGGCCGAGGAAACCGAGCTTCTCGTTGGTCTTGGCCTTGATGTTCACCTGCTGCGGCGACACGCCCAGGTCTTCGGCGATGCGCGAGACCATCTGCGGGATGTGCGGCGCCATCTTCGGCTGCTGGGCGATGACGGTGGCGTCGATGTTGCCGATGGTGTAGCCGGTGGCGAGCACGCGCGAGGCGACTTCGCGCAGCAGCGTGCGCGAGTCGGCACCGGCGAACATCGGGTCGGTGTCGGGGAAATGCTTGCCGATGTCGCCGAGTGCGGCGGCGCCGAGCAGCGCGTCGATGATCGCATGCAGCAGCACGTCGGCATCGGAGTGGCCGAGCAGGCCAAGGCGGTGCGGGATGGTCACGCCGCCGACGATGAGCTTGCGCCCTTCGACCAGTGCATGGCAGTCATAGCCGGTCCCGATGCGGAACGGCGGAGTCGGGTTGTACGATGCGAGAGCCATAGTCTTTATACGAATTCAGGTTGGGACAGTGCCAGGTACATTTCGGCGATGCGGATATCGTCGGGCAGTGTCACTTTCAGGTTGCGGGGGTGGCCTTCCACCAATTTTGGGGTCAATCCCAGTGCTTCAACCGCGCTGGCATCATCGGTAATCGTAGTGGGATCGGCGTCCGCCGACAGCGCTTCGCGCAACAATTGATAGCGGAACATTTGCGGGGTCTGGGCCAGCCACAAGTTGTTGCGCGGAACGGTCCCACAAGCTTCGCCTTCGATGCAGCGCTTGACGGTGTCGACCACCGGCAGCGCCAGCAGGCCGCCGGCCGGGTGGTCACCGGTGCCGGCGATCAGCTTGGCGATCAGTTCGGCGGTGAGGCCGGGGCGCGCGGCATCGTGTACCAGCACCCAGTCGCTCGGGGCCAGCGTATTGGCGAGCACGGCCAGGCCGTTGCGCACCGACTCCATGCGGCTGGCGCCGCCGCAGCGCAGCACGCTCACGCCGTGGCTCGGCGCGACCGCGTCGATGTAGGGATCGTCCGGGCTCACCACCACGAAGGTGTGCGCGACCAGGTCGCTCGACAGGAAGGCGTCGAGGGTGTGCCGCAGCATCGGCTTGCCGCCGAGCTTGACGTATTGCTTGGGACTGCCGGCACCCATGCGGGCGCCGACGCCGGCAGCGGGTATCAATGCGAAATAACGTGGTGCTTGGGTCATGTAATCGTTGAGTCAGGAGGGGGAGCGTCTTGTCGATCCAATAAAAGACTGTACCTCACCTTGGCAAACTTTGCTGAGACGCGCATATTCGCGCGGACTGTCGATCTCGGCCTGCAGCTTTTCCACCTGCGCCATCTCGGCCTTGATGTAGGGCATCCAGCCGCGGTCGATCTCGCCCTGCAGCAGGTCGCGTCCGCGCCCGGATGCGGCGTACAGCGGCTTGCCGGCGAAGCGGCGGCCGAGTCGTTCGCGCGCCCGCTCTTCCACTTTCGGCAGGTAGTCCATATAGGACTTGAGGTGACGCATTTCGTGCGCAAGTATCTCGCGGTATGAGCAGGTGTCGGGCTTGAACTCGCGCCCGACGTAGATCACGACCGGCTGGTAGTACAGGGCCACTTCGACGCGCGGGGCCACGCATTCGACGCCGGTGGCGGGATCGGCCAGCATCTTGCCGTCGACCTTGATCGACACCCGCGACTCGGTGCGGGTCAGGCCCAGCACGTAGCCGCTACCGACATAGGGACGCTTCATCTGCGTCAGCGCGCGGTAGGAAATGCTGTTGTCGATGCGGTAGCCGTTATCGTGCGACGTGAAGGTGGCGCTGGCGGCACCCGCCATCGCTTCGCAGCGCAGCTGGAACGGCGAGCGTGCCTGGGCCGCGCTTGCCTGAGCCGCGCTGGCCATGGCCAGCGCCGTCCATCCGGCCAGGGCAGCCCGCCGCGCATGTCCCACTGGTCAGGCCTTGGGCGTCCAGGCGGTCGGCGTCCAGCTCCCGGCCGCGATCTTCTCGAGCCAGAAGCTGCCGATGATGGTCTTGACGTCGGTGATATCGCCGCGCCTGACCATCTCCAGCATCTCGGGAATGGTGCTGGTGAAGATGTCGAGGAACTCGCCTTCGTCCAGCTTCGCCTCGCCTTCGGTCAGGCCGCGCGCGATGAACAGGTCGAGGTGCTCGTCCGAGTAGGCGATGGCGTTGTGGATGGTGCAGACGAACTGCCAGTCGCTGGCCGTGTAGCCGGTTTCCTCTTCCAGCTCGCGCTTGGCGGCGACCAGCGAATCTTCGCCCTCGTCGATCTTGCCGGCCGGGAGTTCGATGAACACGCGGTCGTTCGGGTAGCGGTACTGGCGCTCGAGCAGCACGCGGCCGTCGTCGAACAGGCACAGGACCACGACGGCGCCCGGGTGGCGGATGAATTCGCGGCCGGTTTCGGCACCGTTCGGCAGGCGCACGCGGTCGTTCGAGACTTTCAGGAAGTGGCCATCGTAGGCGACGCTGCCTCCGATGCGGGTTTCTCTCAGGTGGGAATCGTCCATCAATACTCCGGTAGTCCGTCGGTAAAAACACATCGGCGCCATCAGGCGCCGGCGCGGGATACTTAACTGCGGCGTTTACGCAGATATCGATAGACGAAACCGGGAAACGCCAGCACGACGAACATGCAGCCCGTGATCGCATAGAACTCCCAGGTCTGCGCGAACGCGTTACCGATGCGGGACTCCAATGCGTAGGCCAGTGCGCCGACGACGAAGTATAAGACAAACAACTCGAGAAGGCGGATGACGAAGTGTTTCGTGTGCGCCCCGGGCGAGGCGCCTCCCCTCCCGGGCGGGAGGGGCACGAAACCGAATGCCTTCTCGTTAAGGAAAGGCAGGTTGGCGAACGCGATCGCGACCGCGATCACCAACCAGGCAGCCAAGGATATATCCACGCGGGATCAGGTACCCAGGGTGGCCTTCATGGCGCTCAGGCAGGCCGCCAGCAGGCCGCCCGGCACCACGCCGAGGACCACGACCAGCACGCCGTTCAGCGACAGCACCACGCGCATGTCGACCGGGGTCACGATCGGCGAGGCGTCGGCCACGTCGTCGAACCACATGGTCTTGACCACGCGCAAGTAGTAGAAGGCACCGATCAGCGAGAACAGCACGGCCACGATCGCCAGCCACAACTGGCCGGTCTCGACCACTGCCTGCAGCACGGCCCACTTGGCCATGAAGCCCATCATCGGCGGCACGCCCGCCAGCGAGAACATCAGGGCGGTCATGACGATCGCGAACCACGGGCTGCGCTTGGCCAGGCCGCGGAAGTCGGACAGCTCTTCCGCTTCGAAGCCGGCACGGGCCAGCATCATGATCAGGCCGAAGCTGCCCAGCGTGGTCAGCACATAGGTGATGGTGTAGTACATCGCGGCGCTGTAGGCGACCGGCGCGTGGCTGGCGTCGCCGCCGACCACGCCCGACATCATGGCCAGCATGACGAAGCCGAGCTGGGCGATGGTCGAGTAGGCCAGCATGCGCTTCAGGTTGGTCTGCGCGATCGCGGTCAGGTTACCGACGGCGAGCGACAGCACGCCCAGCGCCAGCAGCATCTGCTGCCAGTCGAAGGCCAGCGGCAGCAAGCCTTCCACCAGGATGCGCAGCATCATCGCGAACGAGGCCAGCTTCGGCGCGGCACCCAGCAGCAGGGTCACGGCGGTCGGCGCACCCTGGTACACGTCCGGCACCCACATGTGGAACGGGACGGCACCCAGCTTGAAGGCCATGCCGGCCACCAGGAACACCAGGCCGAACACCAGGATGGTGTGGTTGGCGGTGTTGGCGGCGGCGCGCTGGGCGATCGTGGTGATGTCTAGCGAACCGGTGGCGCCGTAGATCATCGAGATACCGTACAGCATGAAGCCCGAGGCCAGCGAACCCAGGATGAAGTACTTCATCGAGGCTTCGGTCGAGATCGCGTGGTCACGGCGCATCGCCACCAGCGCGTACAGCGACAGCGACATCAGCTCCAGGCCCAGGTAGATCGGCAGCATGTTATTGCCGGAGATCATGATCATCTGGCCGAGGGTGGTGAACAGCGCGAGCACGTAGAACTCGCCGCCCATGTGGCCGGACATCATGCCGCGTTCGCTGGCGTACTGGCGCGAGTAGACCAGGGTCACGCCCACGGCCAGGTAGGTGAACAGCTTCAGCAGGTTGGCCATCGGATCCGACACGAACATGTTGTAGAACGTGTAGGTCGTGGTGCCGGCGCGGAAGTCGATCCACGTGAATACCGCGCAGCCCGCGAGGGTCAGCAGCGACAGGATGTAGGTCAGGTTGCGCTTTTCATCCTTCGAGAACATGTCGATCAGGAGAATTGCGCAAGCCGCGACCACCAGGAAGATTTCCGCGTGAAGCGGCGCCATGTTGTACGACGCCGCTGCGACAGTGTTGTTAATCATCGGATTCATAATCGTTTATTGGCCCAGCTTGCTAACTGAAACGTGCTGCAGCAGGTCGGCCACCGACACTTGCAGCGCGTCGGTGAACGGCGCCGGGTACAGGCCCATGTAGATGGTCAGGATGGCGAGCACGCCCAGCATGAAGAACTCGCGGCCGTTCAGGTCGACCAGTTCGGCCACGTGCTTGTTCGCGATCTTGCCGAACACGACGCGCTTGACCATCCACAGCGAGTAGGCGGCGCCCAGGATCAGCGCGGTGGCGGCCAGCAGGCCGGTCCAGAAGTTGAACTGGACGGCGCCCAGGATGACCATGAATTCGCCGACGAAGCCCGAGGTGGCCGGCAGGCCGCAGTTGGCCATCGCGAACAGCACCGAGAAGGCGGCGAATTTCGGCATGCGGTTCACGACGCCGCCGTAGTCGGCGATTTCGCGCGAGTGCATGCGGTCGTACAGCACGCCGATGCACAGGAACATGGCGCCCGACACGAAGCCGTGCGAGATCATCTGGACGATACCGCCCTGCACGCCGATGGCGTTGAAGATGAAGAAGCCGAGTGTGACGAAGCCCATGTGGGCGATCGACGAGTAGGCCACCAGTTTCTTCATGTCCTTCTGGACCATGGCCACCAGGCCGACGTAGATCACGGCGACCAGCGACAGCACGATGATCAGCGGTGCCAGGTAGTGCGAGGCGTCAGGCGCGATCGGCAGCGAGAACCGCAGGAAGCCGTAGCCGCCCAGCTTCAGCATGATCGCGGCCAGCACCACGGAACCGCCGGTCGGCGCTTCCACGTGGGCGTCCGGCAGCCAGGTGTGCACCGGCCACATCGGCACCTTGACGGCGAAGGCCATCAGGAAGGCCAGGAAGATCAGGACCTGTTCCTTCATGGTCAGCGGCAGCTGGTGCCAGGCCAGGATGTCGAACGAGCCGTTCGACTTGTTGTACAGGTAGATGATCGCGACCAGGGTCAGGAGCGAACCCATGAACGTGTACAGGAAGAACTTGAATGCCGCATACACCCGGTTCGGGCCACCGAAGACGCCGATGATGATGAACATCGGGATCAGGGTGGCTTCGAAGAAGAAGTAGAACAGCAGGCCGTCCAGGGCGACGAACACGCCGATCATCAGGCCCGACAGCAGCAGGAACGAACCCATGTACTGGGCCACGCGTTCCTGGATCACTTCCCAGGCCGAGATGATCACGATGATCGTGATGAAGGCGGTCAGCGGCACGAACCACAGACTCAGGCCGTCGATACCCAGGTAGTACTGGATGTTGAAGCGTTCGATCCAGGCGGCCTTTTCGACGAACTGCGGGCCGTGCGCGGTATTGCTGAAGTTCATCATCAAGCCGATGGTCGGCAGGAAGCTGACCACCGCGCCCACCAGCGACAGCACGCGGGTGAAGCCCGCCTTGCTGTCGCGGCCGACGGCGAGGATCAGGATACCGAACAGGATCGGTAGCCAGACCGACAGGCTCAGGTAGGGAGGAAAGGTTGAAATCGTGGACTGCATCTTGTTTTTCTCTCTTTTAAGCCTGCCAGAACGGGAAGAAGTACAGCAGCGTACCCAGCACGCCCAGGATCATCACGAACGCATAGTGGTAGATGTAACCGGTCTGGCCCGTGCGGATGACCGACGAGAACCAGCCCACCAGCTTGGCGGAACCGTTGACGACCAGGCCGTCGATCAGCATGCGGTCGCCGATCTGCCACAGGCCCTTGCCCAGGCCGCGCGCGCCGCCGGCGAACACCACCTCGTTGAACTTGTCCATGTAGTACTTGTTGTCCAACAGGGTGTGGATCGGACGCAGCTTGGCGTAGAACCAGGCCGGCACGCGCGGATTGATCATGTAGCAGTAGAACGCCGCCACCACGCCCAGCAAGGCCAGCCAGAACGGTGCGGTGGTGAAGGCGTGCACGCCCATCGCCGCGGCGCTGTGGAACTCGTGCGCCAGTTCTTCCATCGCCGGGTGACGCTCGGCGTTGACGTAGATCACGTTCTTGAAGAAGTCACCGAACAGCATCGGGCGGATCGCCAGGAAACCGATGATGACCGACGGGATCGCCAGCAGGATCAGCGGCAGGGTCACGACCAGCGGCGACTCGTGCGGCTTCTGGCCCGGGGCCAGGCCGTGGTGGCCGTGATCGTCTTCGGCATCGCCATGCGATTCCTCCTCATGGTGCGCGTCCGCATCGTGCAGCGCGTGCGCGTCGTGATCGTGCGCAGCCACCGCCTGCTTGTGCGCATCATGCGCGTGCGCATGGTCGTCATGACCGTGCGCATGCGCCAGGCCGAAACGCTCTTTCCCGTGGAACACCAGGAAGTACATGCGGAACGAGTAGAACGCCGTGATGAACACGCCGGCCAGCACCGCGAAGTGGGCGAAACCCGCACCCCACAGGTGCGAAGCGGCGGTCGCCTCGATGATCGAATCCTTCGAGTAGAAGCCCGAGAAGAACGGGGTACCGATCAGGGCCAGCGAGCCGAGCAGCGAGGTGATCCAGGTGATCGGCATGTACTTGCGCAGGCCGCCCATGTTGCGCATGTCCTGGTCGTGGTGCATGCCGATGATGACCGAACCCGCGCCGAGGAACAGCAGCGCCTTGAAGAAGGCGTGGGTCATCAGGTGGAACACGGCCACGTTGTAGGCCGAGACGCCCAGCGCCACGGTCATGTAGCCCAGCTGCGACAGGGTCGAGTAGGCGACCACGCGCTTGATGTCGTTCTGGATGATGCCCAGGAAGCCCATGAACAGCGCGGTGATCGAACCGATGACGATGATGAACGACAGCGCGGTGTCCGACAGCTCGAACAGCGGCGACATGCGGGTCACCATGAAGATGCCGGCGGTAACCATGGTCGCGGCGTGGATCAGTGCCGAGATCGGGGTCGGGCCTTCCATCGAGTCCGGCAGCCACACGTGCAGCGGGAACTGCGCCGACTTGCCCATCGCGCCGATGAACAGGCAGATGCAGGCGGCGGTCAGCAGCGGCCAGCTCGTGCCCGGGACGGTCATGTTGGCCAGGTCGCCGGCCTTGGCGAAGGTTTCGCCGTAGTGCATGGTGCCGGTGGCGGCCAGCAGCAGGCCGATACCGAGGATGAAGCCGAAGTCGCCGACGCGGTTGACCAGGAAGGCCTTCATGTTGGCGAAGATCGCGGTCGGACGGGTGTACCAGAAGCCGATCAGCAGGTAGGAGACCAGGCCCACCGCTTCCCAGCCGAAGAACAGCTGCAGGAAGTTGTTGGACATGACCAGCATCAGCATCGAGAACGTGAACAGCGAGATGTACGAGAAGAAGCGGTTGTAGCCGTCATCCTCGGCCATGTAGCCGATCGTGTAGATGTGGACCATCAGCGACACCGAGGTCACCACGCACATCATCATCGCCGACAGCGCGTCGATCTGGAAGCCGACCGCCATCTTCATGCTGCCGATGGTCATCCAGGTGTAGAGGTCGCCATTGAAGGTCGAGCCGTTCATGACGTCCATCAGCGTCATGATCGAAATGATCATGGCGATCAGGACGCCGCCGATGGTCGCGGTGTGCGACACGGTGCGGCCGACCACGTTGCCGAAGAACTTCGTGCCCAGCAAGCCGGCGATCGCCGAGCCCGCCAGTGGTGCCAGAGGCACCGCCAGCAGGAGGTTAGGGTTGAGTAATTGCCCCGCCATTTTTTATGAACCTTATGTCTGTATATCGAGGAGTTGACAAGCCAAACCGCTTAGCCCTTCAGGCTGTCGAGGTCTTCCACGTTGATCGTGTCCAGGTTACGGAACAGGACCACCAGGATCGCCAGGCCGATCGCCGATTCGGCGGCCGCGACAGTCAGGATGAAGAACACGAAGATCTGGCCTGCAGCATCACCCAGATAGTGCGAGAAGGCGACGAAGTTCAGGTTCACCGCCAGCAGCATCAGTTCGATGGCCATCAGCAGGATGATGATGTTCTTCCGGTTCAGGAAAATGCCGACCACGGAAATCGCGAACAGGATCGCGCCCAGGATCAGATAGTGAGCGAGCGACAGAGTCACGGAGCCTCCTTGTTGGCATTGGCGGCAGCAGCGGCAGCAATCGCTGCATCGTCAATTGCCTTCTGGTTCACCGTCGGCACCTTGACGATGCGCAGGCGGTCGTTACGCTTGACGCGGACGGCGTCGGCCGGGTCGATGGCTTTGCTGTCCTTGCGCTTGCGCAGGGTCAGCGCCACGGCGGCGATGATCGCGACCAGCAGCAGCAGGCCGGCGATCTCGAAACCATAGATGTACTGGGTGTAGATCAGGCGTCCCAGTTCCTTGGTGCCGCCGATGTGGCCGACGGCCGCATCCGACGGCGCGTCGCCGGCGCCCAGGAAACCGCGCCACAGCACGGCGGCCATTTCCAGCACCACCAGCGCGCCGATGCCCGAGGCCAGCGGCAGGTAGCCCCAGAAGCCTTCGCGCATGCGGTCGACGTTGATGTCGAGCATCATCACGACGAACAGGAACAGCACCATGACGGCGCCGACGTAGACCAGCACCAGCACGATGGCGAGGAACTCGGCCTTCAGCAGCATCCAGATGCCGGCGGCGTTGAAGAACGCGAGCACCAGGAACAGCGCGGCGTGCACCGGGTTCTTGGAGGTGATGACGCGCAACCCGGACAGCACCATGACTGCCGAGAACACGTAGAACAGAACAGTTGAAAATTCCATGACTTTACGCTTGGGCCTTATTGTTATTAGCGGAGCACATTAACGATACTTCGCGTCCGCACTACGTGCCGCCGCGATATCGTCTTCGTAGCGATCGCCCACAGCCAGCAGCATTTCCTTGGTGTAGTACAGGTCGCCGCGTTTTTCGCCGTGGTATTCCAGCACATGCGTCTCGACGATCGAGTCGACCGGGCAGGACTCTTCGCAGAAACCGCAGAAGATGCACTTGGTCAGGTCGATGTCGTAGCGCGTGGTGCGGCGGGTGCCGTCCTCGCGCTGCGCCGATTCGATCGTGATGGCCATGGCCGGGCACACCGCTTCGCACAGCTTGCAGGCGATGCAGCGCTCTTCCCCGTTGGGGTAGCGGCGCAGCGCGTGCAGGCCGCGGAAGCGCGGCGACATCGGGGTCTTTTCTTCAGGGTACTGGACGGTGATCTTGCGCTTGAACGCATACTTGCCGGTCAGCGCCAGTCCCTTGAGCAATTCGGACAGCATCAGGCTGCCGACGAAGTCTTTTAGTCGTGTCATTTTGTTTTACGTCCTTACTTCCAGATGTTCCACGGCGTCTGCATCACGCCCGCCACCAGGACCAGCCACACCAGGGTGACCGGGATGAACACTTTCCAGCCCAGGCGCATGATCTGGTCATAGCGGTAGCGCGGGAAGGTGCCGCGGATCCAGATGAACAGCGACTGAATCATGAATACCTTGACGAAGAGCCAGAAGAAGCCGCCGAAGCCGCCGCCGAATTCCAGGAATGAGAACGGAGCTTCCCAGCCGCCCAGGAACATGATCGCAGCGATCGTGCCGATAAGGATCATGTTGGCGTACTCGGCCAGCATGAACATCGCGTAGGCCATGCCCGAGTACTCGACCATGTGGCCTGCCACGATTTCCGATTCGCCTTCCACCACGTCGAACGGATGGCGGTTGCACTCGGCCAGGCCAGAGATGATATAGATCACGAACAGCGGCAGCAGGGGCAGCCAGTTCCACGACAGCAGGTTGATGCCGTGCTCGACGAACCAGCCGCGCGCCTGGGCGCCGACGATGTCCGAGAAGTTCAGCGAACCCGAGACCATCAGCACCACGACCATCACGAAGCCCATCGGGATTTCGTAGGAGATCATCTGGGCCGAGGCGCGCATCGCGCCCATGAACGAGTACTTCGAGTTCGAGGCCCAGCCGGCGATGATGATGCCGTAGACTTCCATCGAGGTGATCGCCAGCAGCAGCAGCAGGCCGGCGTTGACGTTGGCCAGCGCGGTTTCCGGGCCGAACGGGATCACCGACCAGGCGGCCAGCGCCGGCATGATGGTCATCAGCGGGCCGATGACGAACAGGCTCGGGGTGGCTTTCGCCGGGGTCACGATTTCCTTCAGCAGCAGCTTCAGGGCGTCGGAGATCGGTTGCAGCAGGCCCAGCGGGCCGACGCGGTTCGGACCCACGCGGATGTGGATCCAGCCGATCAGCTTGCGCTCCCACAGCACCAGGTAGGCCACCAGGCCCATCAGCGGCAGGAGGACGACGACGATCTTGATGAGCGTCCACGCCACCATCCAGGCGGACGGGCCGATGAGGCCCGCGCCGGTGGCGTTCAAATTGTTGATCATGTCGGGCACGGACATTTACGCGGCCTCCGCTTTGCTTGCTTTAGTGACGGTGATCGGACCGAACATGTCGCCCAGGACCGAAGTGAGTGCGTGGGCGGCGGCCACGCGCACGACGTTGGCCGGCAGGTGGTGGTCGATGGCGGCCACCAGGTTGACGGCGCCCTGCCCTTGGGACACGGTGACCAGATCGCCCTCGGCTACGCCGAGGCTGTCCGCCAGCTTGGCCGGCAGCGTCGCCAGCGGCGCCTGCGCGTCGGCCGTGCGCAGCAGCGGCTCCGAACGGCGCGCGATCGCGTCGGCGAAGTAGATCGGCACGT
>JAKOOD010000692.1 GCA_022701635.1 Burkholderiaceae bacterium
GTAGACGCTGTCGTCGATCACCAGGTGGCCGGCCAGCGCTTCGCCGTACACGCGCTGGCCGCGGGCGCGGGCGCGGGCGATGGCGTCCAGCGATTCGGCGCAGGACACGTGCACGATATAGACCGGCGTCCCGAGCACATTCGCAATGGCGATCGCGCGGTTGGCCGCCTCGGCCTCGACTTCCGGCGGACGCGACAGCGGATGCGCCTCCGGCCCGGTGATGCCCTTGGCCAGCAATTCCTTCTGCAACTGGTACACCAGCTCGCCGTTCTCGGCATGCACGGTCGGGATCGCGCCCAGCTCGAGCGCGCGGCGGAAGCTGTTCACCAGCGTCTCGTCGTCGGCCATGATCGCGTTTTTATAGGCCATGAAGTGCTTGAAGCTGTTGACGCCGTGCTCGCGCACCAGCGTGCCCATGTCGGCGTGCACCGAGTCGTCCCACCAGGTCACGGCCACGTGGAAGGTGTAGTCGGCCGCCGACTTCTTGGCCCAGCCGCGCCAGGTGTGAAAGGCCTCCATCAGCGGCTGTTGCGGACTCGGGATGACGAAGTCCATGATCGTCGTGGTGCCGCCGGCCAGCGCCGCCGCGGTGCCGGTGTAGAAATCGTCGCTGGTGACGGTGCCCATGAAGGGCAGCTGCATGTGGGTGTGGGTGTCGATCCCGCCCGGCATCACGTACTGGCCGCCGGCGTCGATGACGGTGGCATGCGGCGGCGCTTCGAGGTTCTCGCCGACGGCGACGATCTTGTCGCCCTCGCACAGGACGTCGGCACGGAAGGCGCGGTCGGCGTTGACGACGGTACCGCCACGGATTAACACGGTCATGAACTTCTCCTTGAATGAACCTCGATAAACCTGCTGCGCGTTGCATTTTTGGTGGGGCCGCCTAGGCCTGCGATGCTCGCTACGGTTTTTCGAGGTCCATGGTTAGTCGAGCGAGCGGGCGGGACGCATCGCGGGCACCGCCCTGCCCTTCATCATCAGGCCGTACACCACCGCGGCGATCGCGATGCCGACGAACCAGGCATAGGTATACATCGTCTTGAAGCCGGCGCCGACGTTCGGGAAGGCCTCAGGGAAAGCCGCGTTCAGGAAGCCGGGGATATTCGGCAGCACGCCGGCGATGAAGGCGACCAGGGCGGCCATGTTCCAGCCATTGCGATATGCATAGATGCCGTCGTCGCGGTACAGGTGGTCGACAGCGATCTCGGTCTTGCGGATGAAGTAGTAATCGACGATCAGGATGCCGGCGATCGGCCCCAGCAGCGCCGAGTAGCCGGTCAGCCAGATGAAGATGTAGTTCTCGCTCTTTTCGAGGATCTTCCACGGCATCATGACCAGTGCGATGCCGGCGGTGAGGTAGCCGCCCATGCGGTAGGAAATGCGCTCGGGCGACAGCGCCGAAAAGTCGTAGGCGGGGCCGACCATGTTGGCGGCCAGGTTGACGCTGGCGGTGTCGATCAGCAGGACCAGCAGCGCCACCAGCACCGCGATGCCGGTCATGCGGCTGGACAGGTCGACCGGGTCCCACAGCGCCTTGCCGTACAGGACGACGGTGGCGGAGGTGACGGTGACGGCCAGCGCGGCCAGCAGTGCCATCGGCAGCGGCAGGCCGAGCGACTGGCCGATCACCTGGTCGCGCTGGCTTTTTGCAAAACGGGTGAAGTCGGGAATGTTCAGCGCCAGCGTGGCCCAGTAGCCGATCATCGCGGTCAGCGAGGGCCAGAACACGCTCCAGAACAGGCCGGCCTTGGGGCCGCCTTCGACGAATTGCGAGGGTTGGTCCAGCAGCGGGCCGAAGCCGCCGACCTTGTCGTAGACCCACCACAGCAGCAGGAAGCAGATCGCGATCTTCAGCGGCGCGGTATAGGTTTCGAGCTTGCGGATCGATTCCATGCCGTGCACGATGAAATAGAACTGGATCGCCCAGAACGCCAGGAAGCAGCCCAGCTGGCCGGGATTGATGCCGAGCCCCGGCAGGTTGGCGCCGCCGACCGGGCTGCCCGCTGTACTACCGATCAGCACGCCAATCAGCGTGTAGATCATGCTGCCGCCGAACCAGGTCTGGATGCCGTACCAGCCGCAGGCGACGATGGCGCGCATCAGCGCCGGCAGCCGCGCGCCGCGCGTGCCGAACGAAGTGCGCGCCAGCACCGCGTACGGGATGCCGTACTTGGTGCCGGCATGCCCGATCAGCAGCATCGGCAGCAGCACGATCACGTTGGCGAAGAACACGGTGAACACCGCCTGCCAGGCCGACATGCCGCCCTCGATCAGGCTGGCCGCCAGCATGTAGGCGGGAATGCTGATCACCATGCCGACCCACAGGGCGGCGAAGTGATACCAGCGCCAGGTGCGTTGGGCGACGCTGGTGGGGGCCAGGTCTTCGTTCCAGAGGTCTTTGTTGACGAGTGGGTCGGTGTTCATCGGGGCAATCTCCAGCGGTTACGGTGCGATATGCATATTATCGTTGAGCGCGTGGACGCGTCTCCCGTCCACGCCTTCAACCAGCAAGACTGATGCCAGCTCCGTCGATCACAGTCCGGCTCACACGTCGTCCAATGCCACCTCCGCCCGCGGATTGCGCGCATCCTGCGTCCAGTTCATGTAGGGCTTGCCGGTCTGCTGCGGCACCATGGTGATGCAGTCCTCGACCGGACAGGTGATTTCGCACAGGTTGCAACCCACGCATTCGGCATCGATGATCTCGTAACGGCGTGCATTTCCCTCCACCAGCCTTGCCACCGCCTGGTGCGAGGTGTCTTCGCAGGCCACGTGGCAGCGCCCGCACCCGATGCACTTGTCCTGGTCGATGTGCGCGATCACCTGGTAATTCATGTCCAGGTATTTCCAGTCGGTCGTGTTCGGCACTGCCTTGCGCGAGAAGGCGGCGATGTCGGCATAGCCCTGCGCATCCATCCAGCGCGACAGGCCGTCCTTCATCTCCTCGACGATACGGAAGCCGTGCAGCATCGCCGCGGTGCAGACCTGCACCGATCCGGCGCCCAGCGCGATGAATTCGGCGGCGTCGCGCCAGTTGCCGATGCCGCCGATGCCCGAGATCGGCAAGCCGCGCGTGACCGGGTCGCGCGCGATCTCGGCCACCATGTTGAGCGCGATCGGCTTGACCGCGGTACCGCAGTAGCCGCCGTGGGTACTGGCGCCGCCGACGATCGGATAGGCGACCATGCGGTCGAGGTCCAGGTGGGTGATCGAGTTGATGGTGTTGATCAGCGAGACCGCGTCCGCCCCGCCGGCCAGCGCCGCCCGCGCCGGCGCGCGCACGTCGGTGATGTTGGGCGTGAGCTTCACGATCACCGGCAGCCTGGTGTACATCTTGCACCAGCGCGTGACCAGTTCGATCAGGTCCGGCTGCTGGCCCACCGCCGCGCCCATGCCGCGCTCCGGCATGCCGTGCGGGCAGCCGAAGTTCAGTTCGATGCCGTCGGCGCCGGTGGCCTCCACCAGCGGCAGGATGTCGCGCCACGGCGCTTCCTCGCACGGCAGCATCATCGACACGACCATGGCACGATCCGGCCACGCCTTTTTCACCGCCGTGATCTCGCGCAGGTTGATTTCCAGGCTGCGGTCGGTGATCAGCTCGATGTTGTTGAAGCCGATGACGTCGCGGTTCTTGCCGTGCAGGGCCGAATAGCGCGACGAGACGTTGACCGCCGGCGGGTCCTCGCCCAGCGTCTTCCACACCACGCCGCCCCAGCCGGCCTCGAAGGCGCGCACCACGTTATAGGCCTTGTCGGTCGGCGGCGCCGAGGCCAGCCAGAACGGATTCGGCGATTTGATGCCGCAAAAATCGATGCTCAGGTCGGCCATCATGCCCCCGCTGCGAATGAAGTGGATGAAATCGACTGGATGTCGCCATGGATGGCGAGCGCCGCCATCTTGCCGTGCTGGACCGCCTGCACCGTCAGGTCCTGCCCCGGGGCGATGCAGTCGCCGCCGGCATACACGCCCGGCAGCGCGGTGCGGAAAAAGGCATCGACGTGGATCTTGTCGTTGCCCGCGTCACGTTCCAGTTCGCGCGCGAGCGGATCGTCCAGGCTGCCGCCCTCCATGCTTTGGCCGATGGCCTTGAACACGGCATCGGCCGCGATCTCGACGATGGCGCCGGTCCCGGCCAGGCGTCCGCCCTCCATCCTCGTTGCCTCGAAGCGCATGCCGCGCACCCTGCCGGCATCGTCCAGCAGCACCTCGAGCGGTGCCGCCCAGGTGCGCATGTGGACGAAATGCTGCTTGGCGATCTCGATCTCGTGGCCGGTCGCGCTCATCGCCTCGACGCCGCGCCGGTACACCAGCGTGACCTCGTCGGCGCCCAGGCGCTTCAGTTGCACCGCCATGTCGATCGCGGTATTGCCGGCGCCGATGACGATGGCGCGGCGCGGCACGGGCAGTGCGGCCAGGTCCTGCGCCTGGCGCAGGGTGGATATATAGTCGACCGCGGCGCCCAGGCCGGGCGCATCCTCGCCGGTGAGCCCGAGCCGGCGGCTGGCGCCCAGGCCGATGCCGAGGAAGACCGCGTCGTAGCGGGTGTGCAGGTCCTGCAGGTGCAGGTTGACGCCCAGGATCTGTCCATGGCGCACCTCGATGCCGCCAATCGACAGCAGGAAGTCGACCTCGCGCTGCGCGAAGTCGCCCGGCAGCTTGTACTTGGCGATGCCGTATTCGTTCAGGCCGCCGGATTTCTCGCGCGCCTCGAACACGACCACGTCGTGGCCCAGCATCGCCAGCCGGTGCGCACAGGCCAGCCCGGCCGGACCGGCGCCGACCACGGCCACCGTCTTGCCGGTGCCCGGCGCGCGCTGGAACGGATGGCTGTCGAAGTGGGCGTTGTCGATGGCGTGGCGTTGCAGCAGGCCGATCTTGACGGGCTGGGCTTCAAGCACGTTGTTGCGCACGCAGGCGTCCTCGCACAGGATCTCGGTCGGACAGACACGCGAACAGGCGCCGCCGAAGATGTTCTGCTTCAGGATGCCGATGGCCGCACCGGTCACGTTCTGGTCGTGGATATTGCGGATGAAGCTGGCGACGTCGATGCCGGTCGGGCAGGCGCGCGTGCAGGGTGCGTCATAGCAGTACAGGCAGCGCGCGCTTTCGATGGCGGCCTGGCGCGCGGTGAGCGGCGGAGCGAGGTCGGTGAAGCGGTCGGCCAGGGCGGTGTGGGTGGCCGCGGCAGGGGGGAGGTGCTGCAATGACTCGATCATGGGCATCCCTTTTATATTGTAGCGATACTCGTAGGGTGGGCACCCTGTGCCCACGCGGAAGGCGGTATCGTGCAAACGTTCACGTGGGCACGGGGTGCCCACCCTACGGCTAGCGATCTCTCACTTCATCTGCGGAAACGCAAACTCCGCCCCGCTGCTCGCAGCGCCGGTGCCAGGACTGGGCCAGCGCTGCATCACCGCCTTGTGCCGCGTATAAAACCGCACGCCTTCCGGCCCGTACGCGTGGTGGTCGCCGAACAGGCTACGCTTCCAGCCGCCGAAGCTGTTGAAGGCCATCGGCACCGGCAACGGCACGTTCACGCCCACCATCCCGACCTGGACCTGGCGCACGAATTCGCGTGCCACGCCGCCGTCGCGGGTGAAGACGGCAACGCCATTGCCGTATTCGTTGGCGTTGATCAGTTCCAGGGCACTGCCCACGTCGGGCAGGCGCACCACGCACAGCACCGGCCCGAAGATTTCTTCCTTGTAGATGCTCATCGACGGCTGCACGTGGTCGAACAGCGTGCCGCCGACAAAGAAGCCGTTCTCGCAGCCGGCCACCCGGTGGCCGCGGCCGTCGACCACCAGCGTGGCGCCCTGCTCCACGCCTTCGCCGATCAGGTTTTCGATGCGGCCCTTGGCGGCCGCGCTGACCACCGGCCCCATCTCGGACCCGGGCGTCATGCCGTCGCCGATCTTGAGCGCCGCGGTGCGCTCGGCCAGGCTTGCTACCAAGCGGTCGCCGGCATCGCCGACCGCCACCGCGACCGAGATCGCCATGCAGCGCTCGCCGGCCGAGCCGTAGGCGGCGCCCATCAGCGCATCGACCGCCATTTCCATGTCGGCGTCCGGCATCACGACCATGTGGTTCTTGGCGCCGCCGAGGGCCTGCACGCGCTTGCCGGCGGCGGTGCCGCGCGCATAGATGTATGCCGCGATCGGGGTCGAGCCGACGAAGCTGAGCGCCTGGATGTCGGCGTGGTCCAGCAGCGCGTCGACCGCCGCTTTGTCGCCCTGCACCACGTTGAACACGCCGTCCGGCAGCCCGGCTTCCTTCAGCAGGCGCGCATGCAGCAGCGACGGCGACGGATCGCGCTCGGACGGTTTCAGCACGAAGGTGTTGCCGCAGGCGATGGCGAC
>JAKOOD010000698.1 GCA_022701635.1 Burkholderiaceae bacterium
GTGCCGGTGGTGGTATTGATCACGTTGTTCAGCTCCACCGTCATCGGCAAATTGTCGCGGCCGGCGAACACCAGGCCGAGGATGTAGTCGTTCCACACGCCGGTGACCTGCATGATCGCCGCCACCACCACGATCGGCAGCGACATCGGCAGCATCACCTGCAGGAAGATGCGCCAGAAGCCGCCGCCGTCGATGCGCGCGGCCTGGAACAGCTCGTGCGGCACGCCCGCATAGTAATTCCGGAACAGCAGCGTCATCACCGGCATGCCGAACACCAGGTGCACCAGCACGATCGCCGGCAGCGAACCGAACATGCCGGCCAGCGCCATCACCCGCACCAGCGGATAGATCATCACCTGCACCGGCACGAAGGCGCCCGCCAGCAGGATCCCGAACAGCAGGTTGGCGCCGCGCGGACGCCAGAACGACAGGGCGTAGCCGTTGACGGCGCCGATCGCGATCGCCAGCAGCGTGCTCGGCACCGTGATCCAGACCGAATTGAGGAAGCCGCCGCGGATGCCTTCGCAGGCGGCGCCGGTGCAGACGCCGCTCCAGGCCTGGCGCCAAGGTTCGAGCGTCCAGGCATGCGGCAGCGCCAGGATGCCGCCCTGGCGGATTTCCTCCATCGGCTTGAGCGAGGTGACGACCATCACGTACAGCGGCAGCAGGAAGAAAGCGGCGGCGCTCAGCAGGAACAGATAGATGCCGATCCGGGCCGGGGTCCAGCGCCGGCGCCGGCTGCGGCCGCGTACCGGCCGCTTCACGGACTCGCTTGCCGGCTCGAGCGACGGCTCGAGCGTGGCCGCGATCGCGGCCTGGTGGACGGTCGGCGTCATGCGCCCTCCTTGCGCGCCCGCGCATAGGCATACGGCGCCAGCAGCGCCAGCACCGGCACCAGCAGCACGACCGCACCGGCCGAGGCCAGGCCGACGTTCGAGCGCAGGAACAGGTGGTCCATGATGAACTTGGTCGGCACCTCGCTGGCGGTGCCGGGGCCGCCGTTGGTCATCGCCACCACCGCGTCGTACAGCTTGACCACGGCGGTCGACAGCAGCAGCAGGACGGTGGCGATCGTCGGCCACAGCATCGGCAGCACGATGCGGGTGTACACCCGCCACGGCGGGATGCCGTCCAGGCGCGCCGCCTTCCAGATGTCGGGGTCGACGCCGCGCAGCCCGGCCAGCATCAAGGCCATCACCAGCCCCGAGGCCTGCCACACGGTCGCGATCACCACCGTGTAGATCACCAGGTCCTGGCGCACGATCCAGTCGACGTTGACACCGGGAAGACCGAGCCCACGCACCACGCCGTCCAGGCCGTCGCCCGGCGTCAGCAGCCATTGCCACACCAGGCCGGTGGCGACGAAGGACATCGCGTACGGATACAGGAAGATGGTGCGGAACACCCCTTCGCCGCGCACGCGCTGGTCGATGAACACCGCCAGCAGGAAACCGATGACCAGGCAGGCCAGGATGAACAGCACGCCGTAGACGGCCAGGTTGTGCAGCGACAGCATCCAGCGCTCGTTGTCGAACAGGCGCCCGTACTGCGCCAGCCCGATGAAGCGCCCCGAGGGGAAGGTGCGCGAGCCGGTCAGGGAAATGACCAGGGTCCAGGCGGCGGCGCCGAGGTAGGCGACGATGGCGGTCAGCGCCATCGGCAGCAGGGCCGCGTGCGGTGTCAGGCGTGTGAGTTTCAGCGCGGGCCTCATCTTAATAGCGCAGCGCCGAGGCGATGCTGTTCTGGGCCTGTTCGACCGGCATGTCGGTGTTCCAGTAGGCGGTCAGCACGTCCTGCAGCGCGCCGTTCTGGTCGGGGGTCAGGTAGATCTCCATCACGCCCAGCGGCCGCGCGCGGTCGCGCGCGATCGCCATGCCCTTTTGCGCGCAGGCGTCCAGGCTGGCCGGGTCGGCATCCAGGCGCGCCGGGATCGACCCCTTCAGGCGATTGAAGGACAGCTGCACGGCCGGGTCGGCGACCACGCGCGCCACCAGTTTCTGCGCCTCCAGCACCGCCGGATCCGCGGTGCGCGGGAACACCAGCACGTCACCCTGCACCAGGTAGGGACTGGCGGCGCCCAGTCCCGGCAGGCAGCCGTAGTCGCGTTCCGGCTGCTGGCCGGCCGCCGTGAATTCGCCCTTGGCCCAGTCGCCCATCACCTGGATGCCGGCGCGCCCCCCGATCACCATCGCGGTGGCGTCGTTCCAGTTGCGTCCCGGCGCGGCCGGGTCGACGTAGCCGTGCAGGCGTTTATAGGCCAGCAGCACGCGGCGGAAGTCGTGCGAGCGGATCGCGGCCTGGTCACGGTCGCGCAGTACCCGCAGGTAGAGCGCGCGCCCGCCGAGGTTGGACAGCATCAGCGAAAACAGGATGCTGTCCTGCCAGGCCTGGCCGCCGTGGGCCAGCGGCACCAGGCCGGCCGCCTTGAGCTTGTCCAGCGCCGCGAACAGTTCGTCGACGCTTTGCGGCGCACGCGCGATCCCGGCGCGCGCGAACGCGGGCTTCGAATACCACAGCCAGGTCTGCATGTGGACGTTGAGCGGCGCCGCATACCAATGGCCGTGCACCTTGATGACGTCGACGATCGGCTGCGGCAGCGTGCGCTCCCAGCCGCCGCGGCGGGCGGCGTCGTCGACGTCGTTCAGCAGGCCTTCCTCGATGATGTCGACGAACTGGCGCGAGGTGTTGAACTGGGCCGCGGTGGGCGGCTTGCCGCCGATGATGCGGTTCAGGGTGACGGCGCGCGACTGGTCGCCGCCGGCGATCGCGGTGTCGATCCAGGTGCCGCCGAGGCCGCGGTAGGCCTGGGCCACCTGCTTGACCGCGGCCGATTCGCCGCCCGAGGTCCACCAGTGGATCACCTCGGCGCGCGGTCCGGGCTGGGGCGCCGCGGCCGCGGCAGCGCCGCCGGCCGTGCCGATGATTGCGCCGACGATCGAGCCGACCCGCAGCGCCCACGGCCAGCCGCGCAGCATGGTCTTGCCTGCTCCGAGCATCCTGTCTCCTGTCGGCTGCCATTTACGCACGCATCGGATGCATGACCATGGCTTGTTGGCGGACGCGCGGTCCGGGCCGAATGTAATGTCAGTTGGAAATTAATAAACGGATTTTCCTACAAAAACCGTCGCCGATGTTAGGAATTTCATCGCCGCGCGCCACCGCGGCCGGGCTGAACACCGGTGGATCGCCGGGTACGGCACCAGCCCGTGCAGCAGGCAGATGCCGTAGGTCGGCTCCCCCGGCAGGCGCGACACCCGGCTGGTCGGGGCGCCGGACAGGCTGCGGCCGGCGGCGAAGTCACTCAAGCATGTTGTGGCTCAGGGTTGCAGCCGGTAGCCGACCGCCGTCTCGGTCAGTAGGTGGCGCGGTTGGGCCGGATCCGCTTCCAGCTTCTGGCGCAGGTGCCCCATGTAGATACGCACGTAATGGCTGTTGTCGGCATGCGACGGTCCCCACACTTCGCGCAGCAGCTGCGGCGCGGTGACCACCCGGCCGAGGTTCGCCAGCAGCACCGTCAGCAGCTTGTACTCGGTCGGCGTCAGGTGCACCGGCTGGCCGTCGCGCGCCACCAGGCGCTTGTGCAGGTCGACCTCGATGGCACCGACACGCACGCTGGACGGCGTCTCGGCGATGCCCTTGTGCTGGCGCCGCAGCGCCGCCCGTACCCGTGCCAGCAGCTCGCCGACGCCGAAGGGCTTGGTGAGATAGTCGTCGGCGCCGGCGTCCAGCGCCGTGATCTTGCCGGCTTCGTCGACGCGCGCCGACAGCACGATGATCGGCACCGGGCTCCAGGCGCGCACGGCGCGGATCAGCGCCAGGCCGTCGCCGTCGGGCAGGCCGAGGTCGAGCACGATCAGGTCCGGGGTGCGGGTGCCGGCCTCGATCACGCCGCGCTGCACGGTCTCGGCCGCGTGCACCTGCCAGCCTTCGCCCTCCAGCGCCATGCGCACGAAGCGGCGGATCTGCGGTTCGTCCTCGACGATCAGGGCCACCGGCGGCGGCGCCGCGGCCGGGGTGCCGGCCACGCTCACGTGCTCTCCCGCGCGCGCAGCGTGAAGCCGAGGTCGATGCGGCGCTGCGCCGGCGTGCGTCCGCCGATCACGTCCAGCAGCAGCGAGGCGGCTTCGTAGCCGATGCGGTAGCGCGGCGTATCGACCGTGGTCAGCGAGGGCATCATCCACGCCGATGCCGGCAGGTCGTTGAAGCCGGCGATCGCCACGTCCTGGGGCACCCGCACGCCGTGGCGCTGGCAATGGTAGATGGCGCCGTGGGCCAGGTCGTCGTTGCAGCAGAACACCGCATCGCAGCCGAGCGCCAGGGTGCGCTGCATCAGCCGCGCGCCGAGCGCGATGGTCGACGGTTCGGCCGTCATCACTTCCAGCACTGGATCGGCCAGGCCGGCCGCCCGCATCGCCTGGCGGTAGCCGTCGGCGCGGCGCAGCGTACGCTCGTCGAGCTGGGCGCCGATGAAGCCGATGCGGCGGTAGCCCTTGTCGATCAGGTGGCGCGTCATGGCGCTGCCGGCGTCGAGCTGGGAAAAGCCGACCGACAGGTCCTGCTCGCCCCCGGCCAGATCCATCATCGACACGATCGGGATCTGCAAGCTGCCGAGCACGCGCTGCACGTGAGGGCTGTGCGACAGGCCCGACAGCAGCACGCCGTCCGGATTCGACTGCAGGTAGATATTCAGCAGCTTTTCTTCTTCCGCGTCGGAATAACGCGTATTGCCGATCAGGAGTTGGTACTGGCTGGCCCCGACCGCGTCATGGATGCCGTCCAGCACCGCCGTGAACACCGCGTTCGACAGCGACGGCACCAGCACCACGATCACGCGCGAATGGGCCGAGGCCAGCGCGCGCGCGGCGCGGTTCGGCACGTAGCCGAGTTCGACCACCGCCTGCTCGACCTTGGCGCGGGTCGATTCCGACACCAGCCGCGGCTGGCTCAGGGCGCGCGACGCCGTCATCGTGGATACGCCCGCCAGCGTGGCCACTTCTTCCAGCGTGGCGCGCCCCGTCCCCCTCACCTTCCCTGCTCCGGTTCTGTTCATTCTTCTTGTCTTGATCCTGGCGGCAAGCACCGCCGACCCTTGATTCGGCCACGGATTGGACAACTTGTCAACTCCTGTGCGGCAGGTCCTACGTCGCCACGCCCTTTATTCCGATTGCCCCGCCTATCCGGCGGTCTAAGATAAAGCTTCTCGGATAGTCATAAGGAGCAGCTTATGCCAAGCAACCAGGAATACAAAGGCAAGGGCATCAAAGGGCGCAGTTATGATGAACGCAGCGGCGTCGGCACCATCAGTGCCGGCAAGACCGGCACCACCGGCAACTTGAACGATGGTGGCCGCGACGGCGGCGTCGGCACCCCCGACCTGGCCGATTCCGGCAATCTGCAGCATGCCAAGGACCAGCCGGGCGGCACCCCGGCCCAGGGCGATTCGACCCGCAGCCGGGGCAACCGGCAAGGCGGACAAGGCGCGCCCGACG
>JAKOOD010000699.1 GCA_022701635.1 Burkholderiaceae bacterium
GGCCACGGCCACGGCCACGACCACGCGGAGAAGCAGCCGGCATGAGCACGATCAACACCGTCACCGAACAGCTGACCCGCGCCGGCCAGGCCATCGAGCACGACAGCTTCGCCATCATCGACGCCGAGGCCGGTACGCACGCCTATACCGAACAGCAGTGGCCGATCGTGCGCCGCATGATCCATGCGAACGCCGACTTCGATTTCAACGGCCTCACCGATTTCCATTCGAATGCGATCGACGCCGGTATCGAGGCCATGCTGGCCGGCGGTCGCCCGGTGGTGGCCGACGTCGAGATGATCTGTTCCGGCCTGTCGCAGCCGCGCCTGGCGCACTTCGGCATGAAAACCTGGCAGTTCATCAGCGACGCCGACGTGATCGAGCGCGCCAAACAGGAGGACACCACGCGCGCGGTGCAGGCGATGCGCAAGGCGGCCGGCCGCGGATTGCTGGACGGCGCCATCGTCGGCATCGGCAATGCGCCGACCGCATTGATCGAGCTGGTACGCCTGATCCGCGAGGAGGGCGTACGCCCGGCGCTGGTGGTCGGCATGCCGGTCGGTTTCGTCTCCGCGGCCGAATCGAAGGACTTGATGGCCGAACTGCAGGACGTGCCCTGGATCGTGATCCGCGGGCGCAAGGGTGGTTCCACGCTGGTGGTGGCGGCGCTGCACGCGCTGCTGGCGCTGGCCGAAGCCAGGCAGAAGACCATGCAGGCGGCGCAAAAATGAAGGACAAGACGGCCGAGCGCGGCACCCGGACGGGCTTCACCACCGGCGCCTGCGCGGCGGCGGCGGCGCGCGCGGCGGTGCTGGGCCTGGCCGGCGGCGCGGTGCCGCTCGAGATCGAAAGCCTGCTGCCGAACGGCACCCGGGTCCGCTTTGACGTGCACGACGGCCGCTGCGACGGCCGGCAGGCGCATGCGATGGTGATCAAGTTCGCCGGCGACGATCCGGACTGCACCGACGGCGCCCACCTGACGGTCGACCTGCGCCTGCTGCCGGGCCAGGCCGGCACCGTCGCGTACGTGGCCGGCGACGGCGTCGGCACGGTGACGATGAAGGGCCTCGGCCTGGAAGTCGGCGGCCCGGCGATCAACCCGGTACCGCGCCGGAACATCGCCGACAACCTGCGCGAAGCGGCGCCGCATCTGCTGCTGGAACACGGCATCGAGGTCACCATCAGCGTGCCCGACGGCCAGGTCATGGCCAAGAAGACCACCAATGCGCGACTGGGTATCCTGGGCGGCATCAGCATCCTCGGCACCACCGGCATCGTCAAGCCGTATTCCACGGCGGCCTGGCGCGCCAGCGTGGTGCAGGGCGTGCAGGTGGCGGCCACCGCCGGCCACGATCTGGTGGCGCTGACCACCGGCGGCCGTACCGAGACCTTCGCCATGGCCACGCTGCGCGCCGAGCGGCCGGAACTGCCGTCGGCCTGCTTCGTGCAGATGGGCGACTTTCTGCGTTACGCGCTGGACGAGGCGGCGGCGCAGGGCATCGGCCTGGTGGTGCTGGCGGTCATGGTCGGCAAGCTGACCAAGATCGCCCAGGGCGAAACCATCACCCACGCCAACCGCAGCGAAGTCGATACCGATTTGGTGGCCGAGATCGCGCGCCGCATCGGCGCCGCGCCGGAAGATTGCGCCGCCATCGCCGCCGCCGAGACCGCGCGCTTCGGCGCCGAGCTGATGGTCGAGCGCGGCCTGGGCGACGCCTTCCACCACGCGCTGGCGCAGGCGGCGATCGATACCTTGACGGCGCCGGACCGTTACGGCCGCGCCTTCCAGCTGCGCGTGATCGTCACCGACTTCGAAGGCAAGCAGGTGGCCGACGTGCTGTCGCCGCCCGGGCTGCCGCGCGCCGCGCCGGCGGCCGGGCGCACCAGCATCGACCACATCCTCGACACTGACTGATATGCACACGACCCCACAAGAGATCATGCGAGACCCCAACCCCTGCCGCGTGATCGGCGTGCTCGACGACGGCGTCGCCAGCCTGAACGCCACCGCGCTGGCCTACCTGCGCCATGCCGACGTGGTGATCGGCGGCGCCCGCACGCTGGCGCTGCTGGCGCGCGAACTGAAACCCGGCGTGCGCCAGCATGACCTCACCGGCCAGCTGAAAGCGGTCCCCGAGTGGGTGCGCGCGGCCCGGGCCGACCACCAGAGTTGCGTGGTGCTGGCCACCGGCGACCCGCTGTGCCACGGCATCGCACCCTACCTGGCCCAGCACCTGTGCGTGCAGGCGCTCGACATCCTGCCCAACCTGTCGACGCTGCAGCTGGCCTGCGCCCGTATCGGGCTGGCCTGGCAGGATGCGCGCATCGTCTCGGTGCATGCGAAGGATGCCGGCGAGTGGGCGCGCGGCAGCACCCCGGCGCACGGCCTGTACGGCCTGGCCCAGGCACTGCGCCGCCATGCGCGCTTGCTGGTGCTGACCAGTCCCGACAATTCCCCGGACCGCATCGCGCGCCTGCTGCTGGCCGAAGGCCTGGGCGACGACTTCCACATGGCGGTGGCGGAAAACCTGCTGCAGCCGGAAGAGCGGGTGCTGGCCGAATTGAGCCCGCAGGATGCGGCCGCCATGCGCTTCGCGGCGCTGAACGTGGTGCTGCTGTGGCGCGTGACGCCGGCGCCGCGCCCGGTGCAGTTCGGCTTGGCGGATGCCGCATTCGTCCAGCGCCAGCCCGAGAAGGGCCTGATCACCAAGCGGGAAGTGCGCGCGGTGAGCCTGGCGCGCCTGCAGCTGCGGCTTGACAGCGTGGTGTGGGACATCGGCGCGGGTTCGGGTTCGGTCGGCCTGGAAGCGGCGCGCCTGTGCCCGCAGGGCCACGTGTACGCGATCGAGAAGAACGACGCCGATGTCGCGATCGCCGGCCAGAACCACGCGGCCTTCGGTGTCGGCAACTACAGCCTGTATCAGGGCAAAGCGCCCGAAGGGCTGGATGCCTGGCCGGATCCTGATGCGGTATTCATCGGCGGCTCCGGCGGCGAACTGGCGACCTTGATCGCGATGATCGTGGCGCGCCTGCGCCCCGGCGGCAACCTGGTCATGAATTTCGTCACGCTGGAAAACCTGGCGAC
>JAKOOD010000704.1 GCA_022701635.1 Burkholderiaceae bacterium
ATCGCCAGCTTAACTTGGGGACTGAAGCCCATCTGCGTGCCGTAGCTGATGCCGAAATCGTTGCGGTTGAAGACGGCCACGGCATTCGCGCCGCACACTTCCTTCTTGAACATGGGGTGCTGCATGCACTTGAAATGGTTGATCATCAGCTTGACCGGCTTGGTCACGCCATGCAGCGTCAGCTCGCCATTGACGATTGCAGGCTGGTCGCCCTTGAACTGGATCGCGCTGGACTTGTAGACCGCTTGCGGGAACTTGTTCACGTCGAACATCTCGGCGCTCATCACGTGTTCGTTCAGCTTGGCGTTGCCGAAGTCGATGCTCGACGTGTCAATCGTGATTTCCATGCTGCCGGTCTTTGCCGTGCGGTCGAGCGTGATCGTGCCGGTCGTCTTGGTGAACTTGCCGCGCCAGATGGATAACCCGCCCATATGGTCTGCTTCGAAACTGGGGTAGGTATGCGTTGGTTCGATCGTGTAGATACCCGCGGCGAAGGCGGGGAGCACGACAGCAGTGGCGACGAGAGCAGCGATGTGTTTGGTCTTCATAAGAAATCACTTTGTGGTTAATGATGACATGCACTATAAATTTGTCGATCAATGAGATAAACAGCGTAGAATCAGATTAACTGTTCCACTTTTCGAAATAATGGACAAATTTCTCGAGATGAAGGTGTTCTCTGCTGTGGTAGATGCCGGCAGCTTTACTGGCGCAGCCGATGCGCTCGACATGTCGAAAGCCGCTGTGTCGCGCTATGTTGGCGAGCTAGAGGAGCGTCTTGGTTTGCGCTTGCTGCATCGGACGACACGCAAGGTGTCGACGACCTCTGAAGGCGAGATTTTCCATGCGCGCTGCCGCGAACTTCTGGACAACCTCGATGAGGCCGAAGCCGAGATCACGTCGCGTAGTGGCGAAGCGAGCGGCTTGCTGAAGGTCAATGTGCCGGTGACCTTCGGCGTGATGCACCTGGCGCCATTGTGGCCATCCTTGCTCAAGCAGCACCCCAGGCTGGCGCTCGACCTGACCCTTTCCGATCGCGTGGTCGACCTGGTGGAAGACGGCTTCGACCTCGCTGTGCGAATCGGCCAGCTTCCCGCGTCCTCGCTGATTACGCGCCGGCTCGCGTCGACACGAATGGTGCTCTGCGCTTCGCCCGCTTACCTGGAAGGGCGGGGCACGCCGCTGCGACCGGCGGAACTACTGCAGCACGACATCATCTCTTACAGCCTGTTTTCTACGGGCGAAAACTGGAGTTTTACTGGGCCGGATGGCGAGGCCTCCGTCAAGGTGGTGCCCCGTGTCCGCACCAACAGCGGCGACACGTGCCGCGCGGCTGCGTTGCAGCACCAGGGCATTATCCTGCAGCCAACGTTTATAGTCGGCGCCGACCTCGCGGCAGGTACCTTGTTGGAGGTCATGCCCGACTACCGTTCGGTCGAGCTCGGTATCTATGCTGTCTATCCGTCGCGCAAATTCGTTTCGCCTCGGATCCGCGTGGCGATCGACTTCCTGGTGGATGCATTCGCCAATCCTGCTTGGCGTAACTAAGGCAAGCCAGGACTGCATGATTGTCTCGAAAAATGGGACAGTTTTATTCTTAGCGGCCTATTTATCTCAGGATGCGGCATGAATATCATGATCCTCATTATGCGGCACGACGCTGCAATCGAGGACATCATGACTGCATTACCCACCCTTTTTCTCTCGCACGGCTCGCCGATGCTGGCGCTGCAGGACAGCCCGGCACGGCGTTTCCTGCAGGAGCTCGGCAAGACCCTGCCGCGTCCACGTGCCATCCTTGCTGTCTCCGCGCACTGGGAAACGCGCGGACCGGCTGTCAGCGTAGCCGATCATCCCGAAACGATCCATGACTTCGGCGGCTTCCCGCGCGCCCTGTTCCAGATCGACTATCCGGCGCCCGGCGCGCCGGATGCCGGGCTGCGCACGGCACAGCTTCTGGAAGAGGCCGGCATCGCGGCCAGCGTGAGCGCGCGCCGGGGGCTCGACCACGGTGCCTGGGTGCCGTTGCGCCTGATGTATCCCGACGCCGATATTCCGGTCACCCAGCTCTCGATCGTGCACGGCGCCGGACCGCGGGAGCACGCTCGCATCGGCGCTGCACTGGTCGCTTTGCGCGAGGAGGGCATCCTGGTGGTGGGCTCCGGATCGCTGACCCATAACCTGTACGAGTTCCGCGGCCAGGATATCGATGCCCCGGTGCCGCACTGGGTCAGCGAATTCGAAGCGTGGATGAAGGCCCGGATCGAATCCGGCGATGCCACCGCGCTCCTGGAGTATCGCCGCCGCGCTCCTCATGCTGCGGAAAATCATCCGAGCGAGGAACACCTGATGCCGCTGTACGTGGCGATGGCTGCGGCCGGTCCGCAGGCCGGCGCACGGCTGCTGCATGCGAGTTTCGAACACGGCGTGCTGGCGATGGACGCGTATGCGTTTGCATGAGGACAAGGACATGAGCGAAAAATTGAACGACCTTCTTGTGGAGCCCGCGAGCGGGCTGGCCTACCGTGTACGCCCGGCGCAGACCGGCGCCGGGAAGGCGCCGTGCCTGCTCTTGCTGCACGGCGTCGGTTCGAACGAGTCCAGCTTCATTGCGCTGGCCCGGCAAATGGACGTGCGCCTGACTGTCGTGCTGCTGCGAGCCCCGTTGATGCTCGGGGCCAACCGCTTCGCGTGGTTTCCCGTCAACTTCACGGCTGCCGGTCCCGTCATCGACGAAGCCCAGGCGGAGCGCTCGCGCCGCCTGCTGGTCGATTTCCTTGATGCGCTTCCGGCCACCTGCGACATCGATCCTGGACAGGTCTGGATCGCCGGCTTCAGCCAGGGCGGCATTATGAGCGCGAGTGTTGCGCTGACCGTGCCGTCCGCCATCGCCGGCTTCAGCATCTTGAGCGGCCGCATCCTGCGCGAGATGTTGCCGCAGGCTGCGCCGCGCGAGCAGTTGGCGCGGCTACAGGCTTTCGTCAGTCATGGCGTGCTCGACCAGACGCTGGGCATCCATTTCGCGCACCATTCGCGCGACGTGCTCGAGGAACTGGGCGTGCAGGTCGAGTACCGTGAGTACGGCGGCGGCCATATCCTGGATGCCGCGATGACGGACGACTTCCAGCATTGGCTCGCGCGGCGGCTCCGGGCCACGGCGGCATGAGCAGGCATCAATTCCCACGGAGTCGATGCATGAAGCAGGGGGCTCGGCGGCTATCGGTATCGACAGGTAAGGGACGATCACCTCGGCGGGCAGGGCTGTATCTGGCAGCTGCGCACGGGCGGTCCCTGCCGGTTCGATCATGGTTTGCAGAGCAGAAGCGGCGGGCTACTCGTAGCACAACAAGAAATGGAGTTCGGCGGATGCCATTCACCGTCTGCTGTCGCGTTGTGGCTGTTTCTCTGAACGGGACGTAAGGTAATTGTTTCTATTTTTGAGACAGTATTGATCGCCGAGGTAACTTTATCGCGGCGAATAAACTAAATAAGATGGCGATTCACCATTACTAACCGAGGCCTACCATGAGCGATACCATCACAACCACATTGCACTCCCGCGACGACGAAGGCAAATTGCTGCTGCGTGCTGTCCTTGCCATCCT
>JAKOOD010000705.1 GCA_022701635.1 Burkholderiaceae bacterium
TATACCGGTAGCGACGGCAGCGCGCGCCAATCGATCCAGCCGGGCCAGACCCAGGGTGGCATCCAGAGCCAGCGCGGCGCAACCTCGCACTGATTCGGCGTAGTCGCGATCCAAGGCAGGGCGGTGGCGCATGGCCGCCGCTCAAAGGCGGTGCAGTACGCTTTGAAGCACCGTTTCGCGGTATTGGCGGCTGCACGGCACGCAGGCGCCGTTGCGCAAGACCAAGTCGCAGTCACCCTTGTCGCGCGGCAGTATCCGATCGATCCAATCCAGCTGCACGGCGGCACGCCGGTGACAGCGCACGAAGCCCGGTCCCAGGCGCGGCAGCAGCCCGGCCAGGGTCTGGCGCAGCAGCGGGCTGCCGTCGGCGGTGTGCAGGGCCACGTAGTTGTCGGCGGTTTCGATCCAGCCGATGTCGGCCACCCGTACCACCCGCGTGGCGCCGCGATCCGTCACCAGCAGCTGGCGCAGCGGACGGTCCGGCAGCCGGGGCAGGGCCTGGGCCTGGGTCTGGGCCGGCGTTTCCCCGGAGTCGCAGGCTTTCTCCGCCGCGCGTGTATCGCGGCCCCCCTCGAGCCGCGTACGCAGGCGCTGCAGTGCCCGCCGCAGGCGCGGTTCGTCGCAGGGCTTGAGCAGGTAGTCGATGGCGTCGACCTCGAAGGCTTGCAGCGCATAGCGGTCGTGCGCGGTGAGGAACACCACCAGCGGCGCCGGTTCGGGCAGCGATGCGGCCAGCTCGATGCCGGACAGTTCCGGCATGGCGATGTCGAGGAAGATGGCGTCAGGGCGGCAAGCCTCGACCTGGGCCAGCGCTTCGAAGCCGTCGCCGGCCTCGTCCACCGCGCTGATGCCGGCCTGTGCGGCCTGCTGCACCAGCAGGCGGCGCAGGCGCTCGCGCGCCGGGCGTTCGTCGTCGACGATCAGGAGCCGCATGGCAGCCTCAGTTCGGCGCGCACGCCGCCGCCGGGGCGGGCCGACAGGTCGAAGGCGGCCTGCCCGCCGTACAGCGCCGCCAGCCGAGCCCGCAGGTTGGCCAGGCCGATGCCGCCCGTGCCCGTGGCCGTGCCTGTAACCGTGGCCGGGCCCGGGTGTGCGCCCTGCGCCGGGGCGAGCGCCGTGTCCGGCGCGGCGCTGCCCGCCGGGCCATCCAGGCGGCCGCTGTCGTCATCCACGCGCAGCACCAGCCGGTCGGCTTCGCGCCGCGCCGATACCACGATGCGTGTCAGGCCGCGACGCCGTTCGACCGTATGCTTGAACACGTTTTCCAGCAGCGGCTGCAGGCTCATCACCGGCACCGGCAGCGCATCGACCGCGGCATCGACGTCCCAGTCGATCTCGACGCGACCGGCGAAGCGCTCGGCCATCACGCCGGCGTAGCCGCGCGCCATGCGCAGCTCGTCGCCGAACGGGGCCTGGTCGTGCTGGCTCAGGTCGAGGGTGGCGCGCAGCACGTCGGCCAGGCGCAGCAGGGTGGTGTCGGCCTTGTCGACGTCGCTGTGCATCAGGGACGAGATCGTGTTCAGGGCATTGAACAGGAAATGCGGCTGCATCTGCTGCGCCAGGCGCTGCAGCTGGGCCTGGCGTAGCAGGGCGTTGGCCCGTTCGGCGCGCAGCTTCTGTTCCAGCAGCGCACGGTAGGATTCGACACCGAAGCGCACTGCGGTGAACAGTCCGACGAACATCGAGATCTTGATCGACTCGTACAGGTACAGCTGGGGCAGCGCGTCGTGGGTGTAAGTCTCGCCGGCCAGTCCATACACGCCGTGGCGCAGGCCGAAGGCCAGCGGCACGAAGGCGATCCAGTACATCGGCAGGAACAGTGCCTGGCGCGCGAACCAGCGCAGCGGCGTGCCGAGCAAGTGCGCATCGCCGCGCGACAGGCGCAGCTGCACCAGCGTCAGCAGCGTGCATACCAGCGCCGACGAGCCTTCCCACAAGACCGGCTTCCACAGTTGGAGGAGGTGGCCGTTACGGATGAAGTCCTGGACGGCGACCCAGATCTTCATGGTCCAGAACAGGACCCAGGCGGAGGCGAACACGAGCTTGGGGTACGAGGTCGGCATGCGAAAATCATGGGCCACGCGTGACGGCTTGTCAAAAAATATTTCCTGTTCGATATAATTTGTCGCATTTCGCGCGACAGCGCGGAACCCATGCCGTTAGAATCGGCCTCATCCACGATCTGAATGGCAACTCCATTGACGACAATGCTCAACGCCGGCTTGCCCGCGGCCGCCGGCCTGGCCAGCGCCCTCATCGCCATCTGCGCGCTGGCCGGCTGGGCGCTCGGCATCGGCTACCTGACCTCGGTGTTTCCCGGCCTGCCCACCATGGTGCCGATGACGGCGCTGCTGACCCTGCTGGCCTGCGCATCGCTGTGGCGCCTGCGCGAGATGAGAAGCCGGCGCGCGCGCGTGTCGGCGGCGCTGCTGACGGCGGCGTCGCTGGCGATCCTGCTGGTGCACGCGACCGGGGTAGCCTTGCCCTTCGTCACGCGCGGCAGCGCGGCGGGCGCGCGCGGCCTGGCGTCGCCGGTCACCGCCCTCATGTTCTGCGCGCTCGGGGCCGGCCTGCTGGCGATGGGCCGCCCGCGCCACGTGCGTCACGGCCAGGTGCTGGCGCTCGGCGTGCTGCTGCTGGCGCTGCTGACCCTGGCCGGCTACCTGTTCCGCGACACCTTCCTGTACCAGCTCTTGCCCGGCAAGGGCACCTCGATCCTGACCACCACCGCGCTGATTTTGCTGTCGACGGCGGTGCTGGCCCTGCGTCCCAAGGAAGGGATCATGGTGGCGCTGGCCGGCCCCGACCCGGGCGCCTGGATCGCGCGCCGCCTGCTGCTATCGGCACTGACCATGCCGCTGCTGCTGGGCATGGCCGTCGCCGTCATGCTGCGGGTGAAGGCGATCGATGTTCCCACCGCGATTGCCTTCCTGGTCTGGGGCATGGTGGTGCTGTTCACCGTCGCGGTGTGGCGTTTCGCGCTGATGCTGTACCGGATCGAGGTGGCGCGCCGCCTGGCCGAGCTGGAACGCCAGGCCGCGCTCGCATCGCTGCGCGAGGCCGATGCCAACAAGGACGACTTCGTTGCCCTGCTGGCGCACGAGCTGAGGAATCCGCTGGCGCCGATCCGCGCCGCGGCCGAGCTGCTGCGCATCCAGAACGGGGCCGATCCGGCCCAGCTGCGCCGCACCGCCGACATCATCGCCCGCCAGACCGACCACATCGCGCACCTGGTCGACGACCTGCTGGACGCCTCGCGCGTACGGCGTGGCCTGATCACGCTGACCCGGGTGCCGGTTGACCTGCACCGGGCCGTGTGCGATGCCGTCGAGCAGATCAAGCCGCTGGTGGCGCGCCGGCGCCATGTGCTGCAGGTCGAGCTGGGCAAGGTCCATCCGTGCGTGCTGGGCGACCACAAGCGCCTGGTGCAGGTGGTGGCCAACCTGATCGGCAACGCCGCCAAGTACACGCCCGAGGGCGGCACCATCCGCGTCGAGATGCGACCGGGGCCGGACAGCGTCGAGGTCAGCGTGGCCGACAACGGCATCGGCATCGACGCCGCGCTGCTGCCGCGCGTGTTCGATTCCTTCATGCAGGCCACGCGCACGGCCGGACGCGCCGACGGCGGACTCGGCCTCGGACTGGCCCTGGTGCGGCACCTGGTCGCGCTGCACGAGGGCCGGGTCGAGGCGCACAGCGCCGGGGCCGGGCAGGGCAGTACCTTCATCGTCACCCTGCCGCTGCTGCACACCTGAGCGTCGTCCCCCTTCAATTCTCGATCTCGTCCTCGCCCGGCTTGCGTCCTCGCCCGCGGTCCAGCCCTTCCTGCATGCCATCCACCTCGCGCATGAACTGGTCGATGCCGTGGTCGGGACTGAGCCTCGTTTCGGGCGGCAGCAGCACCCACATATAGAGTTCGTCGGAAAAGCGTCCGCTGCGCTGCACGTTGGCGACCAGGATCAGGCCCGAGCCGAGCACCGCCATCGCGGCGCAGATCCAGCGGTAGCGCAAGCGGTGGCCCGGGCGGATGGTACACAGGTGGAAATAGATGACGCCGGCCAGCAGCAGCGTCGCCGCGTGCGACGCGTAATGGGTGAAGCCTTCGAGCGACAAGGCGTAGCCCAGCAGGCTGGCCAGCAGCGCGCACAGGGTCAGCGCCAGCAGGCCGCAGCCGAACACGAACAGGTGGCGTCCGAGGCGCGCGTGGCGCCCGAACAGGCGGTTGGCGAAGGCCCAGGCGCCGCTCCACAGCAGCGCCGCGCCGATGCCCCAGGCCAGCGCCTCGAAGTAGCGCACCAGCTCGAAGTACTGGAGGTCGCTCAGCCAGCGCGCGAACAGGGCGGTGGCGCCCACCAGCAGCGTGCCGGCCGCGCCCGGCAGCGCCCCTTCCCAGCGGTGCAGGGTGCGGTCCGGCAGTTCCGGCGCCACCTGGAAGCCGGCCGCGCGGATGCGCAGCGCGGTGTGGCCGATGCGCACCACGGTGTCGCCGTCCAGCGCCAGTTGGGCGTGGCGCCGGCCGCGGTGGTGGATGCCGTTGCGCGAACCCAGGTCGCGCAGCACCAGGCGCCCGCCGGCGTCCAGCTCGGCCAGCGCGTGGGCGGCGGCGGCGTAGTCGTCGTCGAGGATCACGTCGTTGCCGTAGCCGCGTCCGAGCCGGATCGGCAGCGCGTCGACGCGATGGCGCTGCAGCACTTCGCCGGCCCTGGTCAGGATCTCGACGAACCAGGGACCGGTTGCCGGCGGCGCACTCGCCGCCGCTGCGCCGGCCGCAGCGTCGGCTGCCGCAGGATCGCCGGCCGCAGCACCGGCTGCCGCAGGATCGCCTGGCGCGACCGAAGCGATCGACGGCCCGTTCATCGCCGCGTGCTCCGCCCGAGCGCGGCCAGGAAGGCGCGCGTGGCCCGGGTGCCGTTGT
>JAKOOD010000654.1 GCA_022701635.1 Burkholderiaceae bacterium
GCGCGCCGCAACGGCTATGCGGTGGTGCGCGAATACTGCGGCCACGGCATCGGCCGCGAGATGCACGAGCCGCCGCAGGTGCTCCACTGGGGCAAGCCGCAGACCGGCCTGGTGCTGCGCGAAGGCATGGTGTTCACCATCGAGCCGATGCTGAACGAGGGACGCGGCTGGGTCGATACCGAGGACGACGGCTGGACCGTTGTCACGCGCGACGGCAAGCTGTCCGCACAGTTCGAGCACACGGTGGCGGTGACGCGCACCGGGGTGCGGGTGCTGACCTTGCGGCCCGAAGAAACCACGCGGCATTGATGTCGTGGGGTGGGCACCCCGTGCCCACCCTACCGATTCAACCATGCGAGCGCGGCACTGCCTGCGGCCCGCCCGCTGCCGAAACAGGCCGTCAGCAGGTAGCCCCCGGTCGGCGCCTCCCAGTCGACCATCTCGCCCGCCACGAACACGCCCGGCAGCGCGCGCAGCATGCCGCCGGCACCCTCCGTCGATGCGAAACGCACCCCGCCGCCGCTGCTGATCGCCTCGTCGATCGGGCGCGGCCGCACCAGCACCAGTGGCAGCGCCTTCAGCGCCTGCGCCAGCCGCACCGGATCGGCGTATTCCTCTTTCGACAGGCACTCGTGAAGCAACCCCGATTTCACGCCCTTGATACCGAGCCGGCTTTGCAGGTGGCTCGCCATCGAACGGGTGCCGCGCGGGTGCGTCACCTCGGCCAGCACACGTGCCAAGCCATGGTCCGGCAACAGGTCGATCCACACCGTGGCGCGGCCCTGGGCCGCGATGGCGTCGCGGATCGGTGCCGACAGCGCATACACCAGGCTACCCTCGATGCCGCTGGCGGTGACCACGAACTGCCCTTTGCGGAACACCGGTGAGCCGTCCGGCCCCGGCATGCCGAGCGCCACGGTCGTCAGCGGCGCGCCCGCATGGCGGCTCGTGAAGTGCTCGCTCCAGTCGGCGTCGAAGCCGCAATTCATCGGCACCAGCGGCGCCACCTCCACGCTCTTTTCCCGCAGCAGCGGCACCCAGGCGCCGTCCGAGCCGAGACGCGCCCAGCTGGCGCCGCCCAGCGCCAGCACGGTGGCGCCGGCCTGCTCCAGGCGTTCGCCGTCGGGCGTGGCGAACAGCAGCGCGCCGTCGCGCCAGCCCAGCCAGCGATGGCGCATGTGGAAGCGCACGCCGGCCTCGCGCAGGCGGTGCAGCCAGGCGCGCAGCAGCGGCGCCGCCTTCATCTCAAGCGGGAACACGCGCCCCGAGCTGCCGACGAAGGTATCGATGCCGAGGCCATGGATCCAGTCGCGCACCTGCTGCGGCGTGAAGCCGTCCAGCCACGGCGCGACCTCGGCGCGGCGGGCGCCGTAGCGACCGGCGAAGGCGTCGGCATCCTCGGCGTGGGTGATGTTCATGCCGCCCTTGCCGGCCAGGAGGAACTTGCGGCCCACCGACGGCATGGCGTCGTACAGGTCGACCTGAACGCCGCCCGTGGCCAGGACTTCGGCCGCCATCAGGCCGGCAGGGCCGCCGCCGATGACGATGGCGCGGCGGGATGGGGTCGAGACTTGGGACATGGCGGCAAACGGGAGGGAGGGAGCCGCATTGTAGTCGAGAGCGGGCGCCGAAAACAGATGTAAAGGAAGCTTGACATCGATCGCAACCATCACTACGATGTAAAGCATACTTTACATGATTCATCTTAACCCAGGGAGAACCAGCATGCATGAAAAACGCGTCGCACGTGCCTATCACAGCGAATTGTGGATCGCGATCGGGATCTATGCCGTGCTGCTGGTCGGGTCGATCAAGCTGGCGCGGCCGATGGAAGACGGTACGCTGCGCACGGTCCTGCTGCTGTTGCCGATGCTCGGCTTCGCCCTGACGATCCGCGCCATCGTGCGCCACGTCGCCCGCATCGACGAGTACCAGCGCCTGCGCATGCTGGAATCGATCGGCATCGCCTTCGCCATCACCGGCGCCCTCACCTTCAGCTACGGCTTCCTCGAAACCGCGGGCTTCCCGAAGGTGTCGATGTTCGTGGTCTGGATGGTGATGTGCGCCAGCTGGGGCGTGGTGAACCTGGTGCGCGCATGGAGCGGACGATGAAGAACCTGATCCGCGAATTGCGCGGCGGCCGCGGCTGGAGCCAGGCGCACCTGGCCGAGCTGCTCGACGTCTCGCGCCAGACCGTGATCGCCATCGAGACCGGCAAGTACGATCCCAGCCTGCCACTGGCGTTTTCCTTATCGAAGCTGTTCGAACAACCGATCGAAGCCATTTTCTTCCCCGACCAGGAGCCCGTATGAACCTTTGCCACACCACCCGCAAGCAACGCCTGATCTACGCCGCCTTCGCCCTGCTGCTGGCGCTGGGCGCTTTCGACAAGTCGCATGCAGCCGGTGCCGACGCCAATCCGCCCGCGGCGGCACCGAACCGCTTTGCCGCCACCCTGGCCCCGGCCGAACGTTTCGAGGTCGGCGGCGTACTGGTCGAGCGCCATGGCGCCGCCGCCGGCCGGCCGCTGATCCTGATCCCCGGCCTGGCCAGCGGCAGCTGGGTGTGGCAGGACACGATCCGGGCCTTTGCCGCCAGCCATCCGATCTACGTGCTGACCCTGCCCGGCTTCGACGGCCGCCCGGCCGCCCCCGCAGCGGCCGCATCGCCCTTCGCTGCCGCCCGCGCCGCGGTCGAACAGCTGATCGCCGAGCGTACATTGCAAAAGCCGGTGATCGTCGGCCATAGCCTCGGTGGCACGCTCGGCTATGCGGTGGCCGAAGACCAACCGGCGGCCGTCGGCGGCGTGGTCAGCATCGACGGCCTGCCGGTGATGCCGGGCACCGAGACGATGGCGCCGGCCCAGCGCAGCCAGATGGCGGCCGGCATGCGCGGCCGCCTCGCCACCGACCCGGCGGCCTTCGCACGCCAGCAGCAAGCCTACATGCGCACCATCGGCGTACTGGACATGGGCAAGGCGGACGCCATGGCCCAGCTGTCGGCACGCAGCGATCCGGCAGCGACCGGCCAATACGCGGCCGACGTGCTGAACCTCGACCTGCGCCCCGGCCTGAAAGACATCGGGGCGCCGCTGCTGGTGATCTCGCCCTACCACGAGCTCGACGCCTCGCAGCAGGGTATCAGCGAAAGCGCCAAGGCCGACTACTACAAGGCACTGCTGGAAGGCGCGCCGCGGGTGCAGGTGGTGTCGGTGGCGCCGGCGCGCCACTTCGCGATGATCGACCAGCCCGAGAAGGTGATCGACGCCATCCGCGGCTTCCTGGCATCGCTGTAAATGTCACCCGGACGCCGCGCGCTTGCTGCGCCGCGGCGTCCCCCCTGGAAGCCGCCGGTTTCATTCTCGCCGCATCTTTTCTCCACGCAAGGCCGGGCTTTTCAAGCACATTTTTATGTTGCGCTGCATGAGCATTCGCTCAAATATTTTCTTGACATGTTTACAGCTGAGCCTATGCTTATACGTTAAATAATGCACAAAAAGCGCAAACCTAAACACGGGTGAAGAAGCGCCGCAGCAGTCGTTTCAGGCGTACACGATTCGTCCGGTAGTCCGTAAGACCATCTTGGAGGATGACTATGTCGGTAGTGACTCGCAGGACAGTACTGGGCGCGCTCGCGACCAGCCCCCTCTGGCTGCAGACCGCATGGGCCCAGCCCGGCAGCCTCAGGATTTCCCACCAGTTTCCCGCCGGCAGCGTCGCCGAAGGCGATTTCCGCGACCGCCTGTGCCGCATGTTCGCCGAACAGGCCGAACGCGCCACCCGCGGCAAGCTCAAGTTCTCGATCTACCCCGCTTCCAGCCTGATGAAGAGCGAAGCCCAGATTCCGGCGCTGTCGAAAGGCGCGCTCGACCTGGCACTGGTGCCGCTGTCCTATGCCGGCGACGAATTCCCGGAAGTGAACATCGGTCTCATGCCCGGCCTGGTCACTTCCTACGACCAGGGCTACGCCTGGAAGAACATGGACGTCGGCCGCGAGTTCAGCCGCATGCTGGGCGAGCGCGGCATGGTGATCCTGAGCTGGATCTGGCAGGCCGGCGGCGCCGCCTCGCGCGTCAACCCGATCGTCGATCCCCAGGATACCGCCGGCCTGAAGGTGCGCGGCGGCTCGCACGCGCTCGACCTGATCCTCAAGGAAGCCGGCGCCACCGTGGTCAACATCCCGTCCAACGACATCCGCGGCGCCATGCAGAGCGGCGCGCTGGACGCCGCCATGACCTCGTCCTCGTCGCTGATGTCGTTCCGCCTCGACGAAGTCTCGAAATCGGTGACCACCGCGCGCGGCGGCACCTACTGGTTCATGCTGGAGCCGCTCCTGATGTCGAAGACCGTGTTCGACCGCCTGCCGCGCGACCAGCAGGCGGCCCTGATGAAGATCGGCGCCGACCTGGAAGGCTTTGCGCGCAAGTCGGCGCAGATGGACGATGCCGCGGTGGCGGCCCAGTTCGCCGGCCGCGGCGGACGGGCGGTGGACCTGAACGCGGCGTCGCTGCGCAAGTGGCAGGACATCGCGCGCAATACCGCGTGGCGCGATTTCGGCGAGAAGAATGCGAATTGCGCCAGGCTGCTGGCGCTGGCGGAGAAGACGGTGGCGTGATGGCGGCGTGATG
>JAKOOD010000016.1 GCA_022701635.1 Burkholderiaceae bacterium
GACTACGCCCGCCTGTACCAGGAAGTGCGCCTCGGCGCCGCGACCGCGGACCCCACCTTCACCTACGACATGACGACGCCGGTACCGTCGGCGTATCCGGTGCTGGCCAACGCCGGCGACCTCTTGAACCCGTCGAACTACTGGGCCGGCAATGCGCTGTATTTCCGCCAGAAGAACGAGGGCAAGGAAACCACCTGGCGCGCCGACGGCGAACGCAGCCTCGACCTCGGCGCCGTCACCCGCGTGCGTACCGGTGTGCGCTATGCCGACCGCGACGCCAGCAGCGCCGAGATCAACACCATCGACAATATCTGGCGCGATGGGAACAGCGGTTCGGTGGGCGGGGCCGTGCCCGGCCTGGCCAGCCAGATCGCGCCGATCCCGTACAGCGATCTGTTGCACCGCGAGGGCGTCGGCATCTATCCGCGCCAGTGGCTGTCGGTCTCGAACCTCGACTGGCTGCGCGATCCGCAGGCGGTGCGCGGCACGCTCGGCCTGAGCGTGCCGGGCTTCGATGCGGCCCAGACCTTCGACTTCTCGGAAAAGTCGACCGCGCTGTACGGCGTGCTCGACTTCGAATCGGCGCTGTTCGGCAAGGACCTGAGCGGCAACGTGGGCGTGCGCTATGTCCACACCAGAACCGGACGTACCTGGCAGGAAGCCGTGGCCGGCGGTACGTACGCGAGGCGTACCGGCGACAGCACCGACAACGACTGGCTGCCCAGCCTCAACGCCAAGCTGGCGCTGACCGACCAGCTGCAGGCGCGTTTCTCGGCCTCCAAGGTGATCACCCGTCCGAACTTCGACCAGCTGACCCCGAGCCTGTCGCTGAACGCCAACGACCGCACCGGCTACCAGGGCAATCCGACCCTGCAGCCCCTGAGCGCGCGCCAGCTCGACGCCACGCTCGAGTACTACATGAGCAGCAGCGACTACCTGTTCGGCGCCGCCTTCTATAAAAAGGTGGACGGCTTCATCCAGACCTCGGCCACCAACCTGCAGTACGGCGGCACCTCGTACACGGTCAGCACCCCGAGCAACGGCCAGGACGGCACCATCAAGGGCGTGGAGCTGGGCTACCAGGGCTTCTTCAAGAACCTGCCGGGCATGCTGCGCGGCCTCGGCGTGCAGGCCAACTTCACCTATGTCGACAGCCGCGCGCCGGGGCCGCTGGAAGGCCAGCAGACCGCGCTGGAAGGCCTGTCGCGCCAGAGCTACAACCTGGTGGCGATGTACGACTGGGAGAATGTCTCGGCACGCCTGGCCTACAACCACCGCGGCAAGTACCTGGCCGGCACCACCAACTACTACCCCAACAACGGCAACACGATCGCGCAGACGCCGTACTACATGGATGGCTACGGGCTGGTCGACGCCTACCTGAGCTACGGCCTGAGCAAGACGCTGAAGCTGGCGGTCGAGGCCAACAACCTGACCCGCACCTCGCGCCACAGCTACTACGGCGTGAGCGGCCTGCCGTTCGGGCGCTACGTGGACGACCGCCGCTTCGCGGTGAGCCTGCATGCGGACTTCTGAAGCGCGCCGCAGGCTGCTGCGCGCCTTGGCGGCGGCTTGCGGCGGCCTGGCCGCCGGGCTGCCCGCCGGCGCCGCCACGCGCGTCGACGCCGGCCGGTTCCACGCCGGCGGCGACGTCTCGGTGCTGGGCTGGCTCGAACGGAGCGGCGCCCGCTACCACGACCGGCGCGGGCGCCGCGGCGATGCGCTGGCCATCCTGCGCGATGCCGGCTTCGATATCGTGCGCCTGCGCCTGTACGAGCAGCCCGGCCCCGGCCGCGGCCACGACGGCTGGCACTGGCCGGCCGACTGCATGAACTTGCCCGACCTGCTGGCGCTGGCGCGCCGCAGCGCCGCGCTGGGCATGCGGATCCAGCTGACCTTCCACTACAGCGACTTCTGGACCAACGGCAAGGTACAGACCGTGCCTGCGGCCTGGCAGGCGCAGCTCGATGCCTTGCCGAGCGAGGACGCGCGCTTCGAACATCTGCGCGAGCGGGTGGCCGGGCGCACGCGCGAGGTGATGCTGGCGCTGCAGGCCCAGGGCACGACGCCGCAGTTCGTCTCGATCGGCAACGAGATCGAGGGCGGCATGCTGTTCCCCTACGGTGCCTTGCATGGTCCGAACGGCGAGGACAACTGGCCACGCCTCGGCAAGCTGCTGCAGGCCGGCCACGATGCGGTGAAGTCGGTGGCGCCGTCCAGCCGCACCATCCTGCACCTCGACGACGGCGGCAACATGGACAAGTACACCTGGTACTTCGACCACCTGCGGGCGCTCGGCGTGGACTGGGACGTGATCGGCGCCTCCTACTATCCGTTCTGGACGAAGAAGAGCGTGCCCCAGCTGGCCGACTTCATCCGCGCCGTCACGGCGCGCTACGACAAGGACCTGTTCGTGATGGAGGCCGGCTTCAACTGGCATCCGACCCTGCCGGACGGCCACCGCGGCCAGCTGGCCGACAACGGTCCCTATCCGGCGGCCATGAGTTCACCCGCAGGCCAGCAACGCTTCATGCGCGAGCTGCTGTCGACCCTGCGCCGCACCCCGCGCACGCTCGGCGTGCTGTACTGGGACCCGGTCATGATCGAGACCCCGGGCGTCGGCTGGGCGCTGCGCGACGCCGACGGCAAGCCGGGGCCGAACGTGGTCTCGAACACCACGCTGTTCGACTTCAAGGGCAGGGCGCTGCCGGTACTCGACAGCTGGCGCGGCAAGCAATAATGTACAAAGAGAGACGATGAAGATGACGATCCACCACCGCCATGCGGCCGCCTTGGTGTGCGCGCTGCTGTTCCCCGGCGCGGCCGCGCTGGCTGCGTTTAATTCCGATCAATTGCTGACGGTCGACGCCAGCGCACCCGTCAGCGCGCCGCTCGAAGGCCACCTGAAGCAGGGCAGCAACCGTTCGCCGCAGGGCGCCACCATCGGCATCAACAGCCGCTACCTGACCCGCGCCGGCAAGCCCTGGCTGCCGGTGATGGGCGAATTCCACTACACCCGCATGCCGGCCTCGCAGTGGGAACTCGAACTGCGCAAGATGAAGGCGGCCGGCGTCGACGTCGTCGCCAGCTACATCATCTGGAACCACCACGAGGAGCAGGAAGGCAAGTTCGACTGGAGCGGCCGGCGCGACCTGCGCCGTTTCGTCGAACTGTGCCGCAAGGTCGGCCTCGACTTCGTGGTGCGGGTCGGTCCCTGGGCCCATGCCGATGTGCGCTATGGCGGCGTCCCCGATTGGGTGGTGGATGCGATGCCGACCCGGGGCGACGATCCGCAATACCTGTCGTATGTGGAGCGTTTCTACGGCCAGATCGGCCGCCAGCTGCGCGGCCTGCTGTGGAAGGATGGCGGGCCGGTGATCGGCCTGCAGATCGAAAACGAATACAACCTGCGCGGGCCGGGGCAGGGCGCGGCCCACATCGCCCGGCTGAAAGGCCTGGTGCTGAAGGCCGGGCTGGACGTGCCGCTGTACACCGTCACCGGCTGGGACGGCACCGTGTATCCGCCGGGTGAGGTAACCCCGGTGTTCGGCGGCTACATCGACGAACCCTGGTCCACCAGCACCAAGGAATTGCCGCCGAAGGAGACCCACGCCTTCCGCTTCGACACCCGTGTCAGCGGCGACCTCGGTGCCCAGACCGCCTCGCACGGCGCCGGCACCGCCGACCAGGAAACCGACAAGACGCCCTTCCTGGGCGCCGAATACGGCCCCGGACTGCCCTTCATGTACCGCCGCCGCCCGGTGCTCTCGCCCGACGACGTGGCCTCGATGCTGCCGGTGCAGCTGGGGTCGGGCCTGAACCTGCTCGGCTACTACATGTTCCACGGCGGGCGCAATCCGGAAGGGCGCACCTGGCTGCAGGAGAGCAGCGCCAGCGGCGGCTATAACGACCTTCCGCTGATTAACTACGACTTCCAGGCACCGCTCGGCCCCGACGGCCAGGGGCGCCCGGTGCTGGCGCGCCTGCGCCCGTTCCACTGGTTCCTGCACGACTTCGGCGCGCAGCTTGCCACCATGACGGTACGCAAGCCGGACCGGGTGCCGGCCAATCCGGCCGACCTCGCCACGCCGCGCTTCGCCGTGCGCAGCCAGGGCAGGTCGGGCTTCGTGTTCATGAACAACCACGTGCGCCAGTACGCGATGGCGCCGCACAAGGGCGTGCGCTTTTCGGTCAAGCTGCCGGGCGAAACCCTGGTCTTCCCGAGCAAGGCGGTGGATGTGCAGGAGGGCGATTATTTCATCTGGCCGTTCCACCTCGACCTCGACGGCACCGACCTGCGCTACGCCACCGCGCAGCCGATGGCGCGCATCGATGCCGGCAAGGAGGGCATCGTCTACGTGTTCGCGGCCCACAAATCGATTCCGGTGGAGTTCGGCTTCGATGGCGCTGCGGCGGGCAGCATCGCGCTGGCGGGCACGCAGGGAAGCATGCGCGACGACACTTACGTGGTCGATGCCGTCACGCCCGGCACCTCGGCCGCGGTGACGATCCGCCGTACCGGCGCGCGCCCGGTACGCATCGTGGTGCTGAGCGCGGCGCAGGCCGAGCAGGTGAGCATCGGGCAGGTGGCCGGCGCGCGCCGGCTCCTGATGAGCGCCCAGCAGGTGGTGGTGGCGGACAAGGCGCTGCAACTGCGCTCGCCCGGCCAGCCGCATTTCCACCTTGGCGTGTTCCCGGCGCTGAGCAAGCCGCTGGCCGGCACGCACCTAGGCCAGGACGGCATCTTCCAGACCTTCGAGGCCGACCTGCCCGAACGCCGCATCGCGGCCACCATCACGCCGGTGCGCGACGCGCGCGACGCCCCGCCGGTCAGGATCGGCGGCCCCGCACGCGCGGCCGTGGAACCGGCGCCGGAAAGCTTCAAGGCCGCCGCCAGCTGGCAGATCGCGGTGCCGCGCGCGCAACTGAAAGGTCTCGACGATGCGCTGCTGAACATCGACTTCGTCGGCGACGTCGGCCGCCTGTACAGCGGCGTGCACATGCTCGACGACTGGTACTACAGCGGCTACGGCTGGCAGTTCGGCCTGCGCGATGCGGAGGCGGCGCTGGACCGGCCGCTGACGCTGTCGGTGATGCCGCTGCGCGCCGATGCGCCGGTGTACATCCCGAAGGAGGGCCGGCCCGACTTCGGCGGCAAGCCGCAGCTGGCCGCGCTGCGCGGCGTGAGCGTCACCCCGGTGTACCTGCTGACCCTGACGCCGTGATCGCCCCCCCCCAGTGCCACTCGGCGCCGTTTAGCGCCACTTAGTGCCACTTAGCCCCGCACGCGCCGGACCCGACAGGTCCGGCGCGTGGCCGGGTACAACATACCTTTTTCGCTCTTCTTCACCCGGCCTGCATGGCCGCCGCAGCGCTTTCCTCGCGCGTACGCGTTCGATACCCATTTCGATATCACGGCGACAAAAAAAGTTGTTGGTCTTCCTGTATTTACTCCGATAAATTTCTTATATATTAGTGTAGAAGCAAGAGTGGCACCAAAGCAGTGCCACGCAAGAAGACAACAACAGAGGAGACAGACCATGAACAAGCACTGGAAGGGTGCCGCGCGGCGCCGGCTGGATGCCGGGCGCGAGGTTTTCGTGATGACCGTCCTGGCGGGCATGATATCGAGCACCTACGCGCAAACCGGCGCCGCACCGGGCGCCACCGACCCGGCCGGCACGCCGGTGACGGCGCCGCAGACGGCGTCGCAGTCCACCGATACCACGCCCGACAAGGTGGCCGCCAACGGCAACGGCAACGCCAGGGCGGCCGCCATCTCGACCGTCAACGTGAGCGGCTACCGCAGCTCGCTGGCGCTGTCGGCCAACGAAAAGCGCGACAACAACGGCTTGACCGATACCGTGTTTTCGGAAGACATCGGCAAGTTCCCCGATCCGAACATCGCCGACGCGCTCTCGCGCATGCCGGGCGTGCGCGTGCAGCGCGCCGCCATCGACGGCGAAGGCATGAGCATCTCGATCCGCGGCATGGGCGCGGCCTTCACGCGCGTGCTGCTGAACGGCGCGCCGATGGCGGCGGCGTCGGCCGGCAGCTGGGGCGGGACCATCAGCGCCAACCGCGAAGTCGACATGGACTTCCTGCCGTCCGAACTGTTCCGCAGCGCGACCGTGTACAAGAGCCAGCAGGCCGACATCATGGAAGGCGGCGTGGCCGGCACCGTCAACATGCGCAGCGTGCGGCCATTCGACAAGGCCGGCTTCCGCTCGGCCTTCACCGCCAGCGGCAACTACCGCGACCAGGACGGCAAGTGGGGCAATACCGGCTCGGCCCTGGTCAGCAATACCTGGAACACGCGCTTCGGCAAGGTCGGCGCGCTGGCCGGTTTCGCCTGGGGCAATACCAAGTACCACACCGACGTGTTCCAGACGGTCGACATGCGCACCTTCCGCCTCAACGCCAACCAGAGGAATGGGTCAGACCCGGCCTCGCTCGGCGGCGACTACTTCAACAGCCCGGCCACCGTGCCCTCGGGACTGCCGATGAACCTGCTGCCGGCCTACGCGCAGGCGGTGCTCAAGCCCGGTGCGGCGATCGACCGCAACATGCTGCTGGCGCTGAACCCCGGCGCCACCATCCAGCAGATCGACAACGGCCTGATGGGCCGCCTGCCGCGCTACCTGGTCTACGACGGCGCGCGCAAGCGCCGCGGCGAAGCGCTGAGCTTCCAGTGGCAGCCGAACGAAAGCTGGGACTTCTACCTCGACGCCCTGTTCGCCCAGAAGGGCAACAAGATGACGCAGGAGTCGATGAACGTCGGCATGCGCGCCAACACCCCGATCCCGATCGGCCTGCAGTTCGACCGCAGCGATTGCTCGGCCTATTGCACGATCACGCAGGCGACGCTGGCGAATACCTTCTGGTCGCTCGAGTTCCGTCCGCTGCAGGAAAATACCCACTTCCGCAGTCTCAACCCGGGCTTCGAATGGCGCGCGACCGACAAGCTGACGATCGACGGCCACGTCAACTACACCGACAGCGGCTTCTGGCGCGACACGCCGTCGGTGCTGGTGGCGACCCGCTCGGCGCCGTCGCTGGTCAACTACAGCAACACCGATCCGGGCCAGATCCCCAAGATCACCAGCAACATCGACATCAACGACCCCAGCGCCTTCGGCTGGTACCAGGCGGGCCAGAACCTGTCCGGCCTGCGCACCGACCTGTACCAGCGCACCAACACGACCAAGGGCACGCGCCTGAACCTCAACTGGGGCGAGGAAAAGTTCGCGATCAAGGTCGGCGGCTCCTTCGACGACATCACGCGCCGCTTCACCGGCAGCGACTTCACCAATCCCGAGGCGTGGATGAACTACACCTGCGGGAACAACGTGAGCTACCAGTTCTACGCGCCGAACACCGCGTTGCAGGGGCAGTGCGACGGCCGCTCGACCCCGGGCGTGGCCGTGGCGCCGACCCTGTATCCGGGCTACGGCACCGGCGTCAGCGCCGGCCAGACCGCGCCGCTGGTCTACCTGGGCTCGAAAGTGACCAACGCCGACCTGGCCAAGTACGTGCACAAGAGCGACCACGGTTTCATCACCGTCGACTGGGACCAGTTTGCCAAGGACACCAATTACCAGTACTTCAAGGAGCACATGTACGGCGTGGCCACCGCCGGCGGCGGCTACCTGCGCGAAAAGGTCAGCGCCTTCTATGTCGAGACCAACGGCCGGCTGCCGGTGTTCGGCCACACGCTGCGCTACAACGCCGGCGTGCGCTACGCCGCCACCGAGCAGACCATCGGCGCGCCGCAGAACCCGGCCGATCCGCGCAACGCCGCGCAGAACCTGCAGAACGGCGGCCGCTATCCGAACGTGCAGACCTGGGTCTACGAGACCACCAAGTACCACAACGTGTTGCCGTCGTTTAACCTGTCCTACAACCTGACGCGCGACCTGATCGCGCGCGTCTCCGGCTCCAAGTCGATGACCCGCGCCAACCCGGCCGATTTGCACCAGACCCAGCTGACGGTCGGCGACCAGGGCGTCAACCAGGGCAGCGTGTCGAACCCGAACCTGAAGCCGTTCAAGGCCAACGCGCTCGACCTGGCGCTGGAGTGGTATTTCAGCCGCGAGGGCTACGTGGCGCTGTCCGGCTTCGCCAAGGACATCGTCAGCCGTCCGGGCCAGCGCCTGGTCGACTACACGCTGTCCCAGCTGGACCAGATCTACGGGACGGTGGGCCTGACCGCCGCGCAGCAGGCGGCGGTGGATGCGGCCGGCGGGCGCGACCAGAAGCACGTGATCATCACCGAGCCTTACGACATCAACACCAAGCTCAAGGTGCGCGGTTTCGAATTCACCTGGCAGCAGCCGCTGGACATGTTGCCGGTCAAGGGCTTCGGCTTCACCGGCAACTTCACCTACACCAAGCAGACCGACGAAGTGGCCGGTTCGCCGCCGGTGGCGGGCGTGCCGCCGCGCACCAACAACCTGACCCTCTACTACGAGCGCAACGGCCTGAACATGCGGGTGTCGCGCCAGTACACCTCGAGCCTGATCAGCAATACCAGCACCGGCCTGGCACCCGGCGTGTATGCGTATTCGACCGGGCGCTCGCAGGTGGACCTGTCGGCCGGCCTGAACCTGCAGCGCATGTTCGGCTTCCGCTACAACACCGACCTGACGCTGAGCGTGTGGAACCTGAACCGGGCCAAGAGCCAGAACTACACCCAGTTCACCAACGCGGTGTACGACCAGAACGATCCGGGCCGCAGCTATACGATGTCGCTGCGGACCGCGTTCTAAGTCGGCAGGCTCAGTAGTGGACAACCCCGGCGTCGCGGCGCCGGGGTTGTTTTATCGTCTCGCCGCCGCTGCCGGCGACCACGAGAAGCGCACGCCGTCGCGCGCGTCCGGGCCCGGTCCGGGGCTGTCGGCGCCGATGGCGCCGGTGGCCGGATCGATGCGCAGGTAGCGCTGGGTGGCCAGCGACATCAGCAGCAGTTCGCCGTTCAGGGTCTCGCTCCACTGGAACCCTTGCGCCTCTTTCGCCGGTCCCGGCGCCAGCCCCGCGCGTCCGTCCGGGCCGACCGTCAGGTAGCGGGTGCCGGCACGCAGGGCGACGCGGCCCAGTCCCTGGTCCTCGACCGTGAACGGGGTCGGTGCCGCCACGGACAGATTGGCGCCGTCGGCATGCAGTCCGGCACCGGTGCCGATGCCGGCCAGCCGGATCGACTGGCCGTAGGGGATGGCGCGCATCAGGCCATGCGGCGTGGGCTGGTAGACGTCGATGCTGTCGAAGTCGGCGTGGCCGCCTTCCTTGCCCTGCGTGTTGTAGTTGAACAGGGCATAGCGCACGCCCTGGAAGGTGGTCAGCTGGAACACCATCGTGAACGGTTCGCCGATCGGCTGGAAGGCCTTGCCGTCCAGCGAGTAGGAGAAGCGGGCCTGCTCGCTCAGGAAATCGCAGTCGGCGCGCAGCCACACGCGCGCGGTGTTGGAGGAATCCGCGAGCGCGATCCGGCGGGTGGCCGCGCGCGCCCCGTCGAACAGCACGATGGCCAGGCCGGCGCCGGTCTTTTCGACGCCGAGGGTGGCGTACGGCAGGTTCAGCAGCCCCAGGCCGGCGATGTCGCCCGGCCGCATGCCGGCCGCGTCGAGCGCCACCGTGGGCGAGGAGCGCGGGCCGATGGCACGCTGGGTCAGGCTGTTGCGCGCGTCCCAGAACGATGCCGCCGGCAGCGCGTGCAGGCGCAGGAAGCCGGGACGTTCCGTCAGCGACCATTTGCCGTCGACCGGCACGTGGTTCCATTGCCACAGCGGCTGCAGCGCCGTGCTCGAAAAATCGTCGCTGCGCCTGAATGGCACGCGGATCGGCTGCAGCGTGTCCGTCTTCGGCTTGACCCAGGTGCGGGGCGTGCGTCCCGGGTTGCCGGGCAGGCCGAACCAGGGCCAGCCATCCTTCCATGTCACCGGCGACAGGGCGGTCAGGCGGCCGACCGCGTTCGCATCCATCATCGAGAACCCCCACCATTCGCCGGCCGGGGTCAGCACGATGCCGCCCTGGTGCAGCGGTCCGGCCGACTTGCCCGGCTGCGGCGGCGCGATCGCGAACGACGCGCCGGTCTGCTTCACGCCATGTCCGCCCGCCAGGCCGAAGGCTTCGTCGCGGCTGATCGCCTGATTGACTTCGTAGGGACCGAATACGTGGTCGGCGCGCGCGGCCGGCATGCGGAAGCCGCCGGCATAATTGGCGCTGATGATGTAGTAGCGGCCGTCGATCTTGTAGAAGTGCGCGCCTTCGCCCATGCCGGCGGTCTTGGAGAACACGACTTGTTCGGTCTCCGGGACGATGTCGGTCAGGTCCGCCGTCAGCTCGGCCACGTGCATGTCCTGGTGGCCCCAGACCGCGTAGGCCTTGCCGTCGTCGTCGAACAGCACGGACAGGTCGTGCAGGCCGCGCTGCATCTCGCGGTGGGTCCAGGGGCCGCGCGGATCTTGTGCGCTGTAGACCTGGGTGGCGCGCCGGTTGACGTTGCTGAAGATGTAGAAGGTGCCGTCGCGGTAGCGCAGGCTCGGCGCCCAGATGCCCTGGCCGTAGATGCCCTTGCCGTCTTCTAGCCGGTAGCCGGGGCCGTAGTCGAGGCGGTCGGCGGCGTAGGCGAGGAATTCCCAGTTGACCAGGTCTTGCGAGCGCAGCACCGGCAGGCCCGGCATGGTGTGCATGGTGGTGCCGGTCAGGTAGAACCAGTCGCCCACGCGCATCAGGTCGGGGTCGGAGAATTCGTCATAGAACAGCGGGTTGGTGAAGGTGCCGTTGCCGTTGTCGGCGGTCCAGGTGGCGCTCGACAGGCCGGCGGCCGGACGCGGCACCTGCTGGGCGGCGGCGGGCAGGCCCGCCAGGATCGCGCACAGGAGCAGAGGCCAGGTGCGCGGGCTGCGCGGCAGGGTGGGATGTGATTGACGCAAGTCTCCTCCAGGATGTCGGTGTCAGTGCCTGCTTTCCGCTTCGAGCCGCGCAATCGCGCGCTTCGCATCCGCCATGTCGGGCCAGAAGCCGAGCACGCGCCGGTAGGCCGCGATCGCCGCGGCGTTGTCGCGCTGCCTGTCGTAGGTCATGGCGAGGTAGAACATGGCACGCCCGCTGTCCGGATAGAGGCTGGTGGCGAGGCGGTAGATGTCGACCGCCTCGGCATACCGCTTCAGGTCCAGGAAGCGCTCGCCCCACGAGATCAGCGCGCGCTCGTCCGGCTTGAAACCGGCGTCGCGCCGTTCCATGTCGCGATAGATCTTCTCGAGGTCCTTGTGGCCCTGGCTGGCATAGCGCGCGGCCAGCGTGGCCAGCGTCGCCGGTTCGCCTTCGGCGCGGTGGATGTCGACCGCCAGCAGGTGGGGCGGCACCGCGTTGGCCGCCGGCTTGTTGCCCATGAAGGCCAGGGCGGCCGCGTCGCCGCGCAGGTAGGCGTCGAGGAAGGCGCGCACGTAGCGCCCCATCCAGCCGTGGGCGCGCAGGGCTTCCTCGCGCGAATAGTCGCCGAAACGGTCTTCGGGCCCCAGTCGCAGCGCTTCCGCCTGGAAGGCGGCATGCGTCATGGTGTCCATGGTCACGTTGTACAGCGTCGCGTACTTCATCCGGTTCATCAGGCTGTAGCTTGCCGCCACCTGTGCCGAGCGGTTCATGGCCTCGGCGGTCGCCGGCTTGCCGCCCAGGTACAGCATCGGCAGCGCCAGGCGTTCCGGTGTCGCATACGCGGCTTGCTGGACGACCGCCGGGTGGTAGCGCACCGACCCGTCGAGCGAGACCAGCGCCGCGATCCGGTCGTCGCGCGCGGCGGCCAGCACGTTGGCCAGCCCGCCCCAGCTGTAGCCCATGGCGGCCACATGGCGGGCGTCGGCCTGGGGCAGGGTCGCGGCATACCCCACCAGGAAGGAGATGTCGCGTGCCTCGGATTCCGCGCTGACGAGGTCGAGGTCGATGCTGCGCGTATGCACGCCGACACTGGCGCTGGCAACGACCAGGTAACCATGGCTGGCGAGGTATTCGCACAGGTCGGCGTTTTCATGCGCGGACATGCTCGAACCCGGCGCGTAGATCACCACGGGGAACCGTCCTGCGGCCGGCCGGCCGTCGCGCCGCGCCAGCATCGGCTGGTCGAGCGCGCTCCTGGCCTGGCCCGGGTCGAGGACCGGGTAGTTGTCCTGCATGTAACCGGCGACGAAACGCTCGATCGCCGCGGCGTCGCGCCCGAAATGGTCTTCGGTGGCCGCGGTGCGCAGGTAATCGGCGTAGCGGACCGGCGTGCCCGCCCCTTTTTCGGCCGGATACCATACCAGTGCCTGGATCGGGCGCGCGCGTTCGCCATCGGTCGGCATGCCGGTTACCATGTCCATCCTGTCCTGGTAGGCGCGCGACCTGTCGTGCAACTGCACGACGCGCAGTCCGACGCCGTATGGCCCCGCTCCGCCGGGAAAGGCGGGGGTGGCGGCATCCGCGACGTGGGATGCCAGTCCGATTGCGAACAACAGCAGCAGTTTGCGCATGACTTCCTTTCAGGTGTTCAGGCCAGGATGCGGCCGTCGATCTCGCGCACCGACTTCACCCCGGTCAGCACCATGCTGGTCCGCATGTCCTTTTCGAGGATCGCCAGCAGGTTGCGTACGCCGGCCGCGCCGCCCACCGCCAGCGCATAGATGAAGGCGCGGCCGATCAGCACGCCGTCCGCGCCCAGCGCCAGCAGGCGCACCACGTCGAGGCCGGTGCGGATCCCGGAGTCGGCGAAGATGGTCAGGTCGCCCTTCACGGCGGCGGCGATCGAGGGCAGCGCCTTCGCGGTGGACAGGGCGCCGTCCAGCTGGCGCCCGCCGTGGTTGGAGACCACGATGCCGTCGGCGCCGAAGGCCTTGGCGTCGCGCGCGTCGTCGGCGTCGAGGATGCCCTTGATGACCATCGGGCCGTCCCACTCGTCGCGGATCCACTGCAGGTCGGCCCAGTCGATGCCCGGGTCGAAGTTGGCGGCCAGCCAGCCCATGTAGTCGGCCAGGCCGGTGGGGTTGCCGCGGTAGGCCGAGATGTTGCCGAGGTCGTGCGGGCGCCCGAACACGCCGACATCGAAGGCCCAGCGTGGGTGAAGCATGGCCTGGCACACGCGCCGCAGCGGGCCGCTGCGTCCGCTCATGCCGGAATGGGCATCGCGGTAGCGCGCGCCGGGCACCGGCATGTCGACCGTGAACACCAGCGTCTTGATGCCCAGTTCGCGCGCGCGGCGCAGGTAGTCGCGCATGAAGCCGCGGTCCTTCAGCACGTACAGCTGGCACCAGATCGGACGCGCCGACTGCGCCGCGACTTCCTGCAACGGGCATACCGACACGGTCGACTGGATGAACGGGATGTTGCGTTCGGCCGCGACGCGCGCCGCCTGCACTTCGCCGCGGCGCGCATACATGCCGGCCAGGCCGATCGGCGCCAGCGCGATCGGCAGGTCCTGCCTGACGCCGAACCATTCGGTGCCGAGGTCGAGGCTTTCCGAGCCCTTGAGCACGCGCTGGCGCAGCGCCACTTCCTGCAGGTCGCCGACGTTGGCGCGCAGCGTGGATTCGGTGCCGGAGCCGCCGTCGAGGTAGTGGAACAGGAAGGGTGGCAGCTTGCGGCGTGCCGCTTCGCGGTAGTCGGTTGCGGAGGAAATGATCATGTTCGCGTCGGGAGATGATAAGCCCGACAAGAATGACGGCGCGGGGGCTTGCCTGTCAACCCGGCGCTGTGCCGGACAGGAATGTGAGCAGCGAACTGATCGTTTTGCGCATATTGATATGCTTTAAATGATCGATTGATCGGTTTCCGTACCGGTTTCTCCCGGGCGCGTACTATCGGTGGTGGCGAGGTAGCAAAGAGGTTATGCAACGGCTTGCAAAGCCGTCCAGACAGGTTCGAATCCTGTCCTCGCCTTCTTCTCCTCCAGATTCACTGCACCCGGCCGTTTCCCCAAAGTTCCGATTCAGCGCCACACCACCCGGTTGCGCCCGGCCTGCTTGGCCCGGTACAAGTGATTGTCGGCCGCTTCGAACAGCGCGGCCGCGCTTTCGGCACCGTGCGTTTCGAGCGTCGCGCCGCCCACGCTGACGGTCAGCACCGGCGCCACGGGCGACGCCGCATGTGTCAGTTGCAGCTCCGCCAGCGCCGCGCACAGGCCGTCGACCACGCCGCGCGCCTCGTCGGCGCCGGTGTCGGGCAGTATCAGCACCAATTCCTCGCCGCCGTAGCGCGCCGCCAGGTCGGCCGGACGGCGCATCGTCTTGCGCGCCGCCCGCGCCACGGCGCGCAGCGCCCGGTCGCCGGCCGGGTGGCCGTAATGGTCGTTGTATTGCTTGAAGGCATCGATGTCGAGCAGGGCGATCGACAGCGGCGTGCCGCTGCGCTGGGCGCGCGCCCATTCCTGGGCATACACCTCGTCGAAGCGGCGCCGGTTGGCCAGTTCGGTCAGGCCGTCGACGTTGGCCAGGCGCTCGAGCATGCGGCGCTGGCGCACCATCTGCAGGTGCAGCGCCACGCGTGCCATCACCACCGTGGCGTTGAAGGGCTTGGCGATGTAGTCGGCGGCGCCCAGCTTGAGGCCGTTGGCTTCGTCCTCGGGCCGGTCCAGGCCGGAAATGAAGATCACCGCCAGTTCGGCAGTGGCCGGATCGGCGCGCAGGCGGCGCAGCACGTCGAAGCCGTCCATGTCCGGCATGAGCACGTCCAGCAGCAGCAGGTCGGGCATGAGGCGGGCGGCGCGTTCCAGCGCCTGTTCGCCGTTCTTCGCCAGCAGCACCGTGTAATCGGGCTTCAGCAATTCCGCCAGCAGCTGGCGGTTGATCGGATCGTCGTCGCAGATCAGGACTTTCTGGGGTTCGACCGGGTTCATGCCTGGGTTTCCGTTTCGAGGTCGAGCGAGTGTACCAGTGCCGCCAGCTGCGCCTGGGCGGCGGCGTATTCGAGGTCGCCGATGGCCGCGGCCAGCGCCGCCAGCGTGGCCGCGTGGGCCGGCTGCGGCAAGGCCTGCCGCAGCGTCGCCAGCGCATCGTCGGCACGGGCGTCGCCGTCGCGCAGCCAGGCTGCCAGCGTGGTGGTCAGGGCAGCGAGATCGACCGCCGTTCCGGTCGCGACGCTGGACGCCGGGGCGGCCGGGGCGGCCGGGGTGGCCTGTACGGCGGCGCGCGCCAGCCCGGCCAGCACGCCTTCCAGGGCCATGATCAGGTCCGGCACCAGCAGCGGCAGGCGTGCGTGGCTGCCGGCGCGGAGTTCGTCTTCCAGGCTGCCGGCCAGTGCCGCCAGCGGCATGGCGCCGATGTAGGCGGCGCCCGACTTCAGGTTGTGCCCCAGCGCCGCCAGCGGCGCGTAGTCGCCGTCCGCCAGCGCGTCGCGCAGCGCCTGCGGCGCGGCGCGGTATTCCTGGAGGAAGCCGGCGATGCGCTTGTGCAGGCGTGCCGGCTGGCCGGCGGCGCTGGCCAGCGCGCGCTGCCAGTCGATGCCATGCACCGGCGCCAGGCCATGGCCGGCGCCCCGTTGTTGGTCCGCGTCGGTATCCGGCACGGCGGCCTGCGGCACGCTGCGTCCGGCCAGGCGCGCCGGGTCGATCCACTTGACCAGGGTGCCCAGCAGCAGGTCGGGGTCGATCGGCTTGACCACGTGGTCGTTCATGCCGGCCGCCAGGCTCTTGTCGCGGTCGCCGGCCATGGCATGCGCGGTCATCGCGATCACCGGCACGCCGGCGCACTGGGGCAGCGCGCGGATGCGGCGGGTGGCGCTCAGGCCATCCACCTCGTGCATCTGGATATCCATCAGCACCAGGTCGTAGTCGCCCTCGGCCGCCATCTCGACCGCATCGAGGCCGCCGCTGGCGACGTCAACCCGCATGCGCGCCGCGGCCAGGAAGTCGAGCGCCACCTCGCGGTTGTTGGCGTTGTCGTCGACCAGCAGGATGCGGGCGCCGTCCAGGCGCGCCAGCGTACTGGCGTCGGCGCGGGCCTGGGGCGACGGTGCAATCGCGGAACCGTTGTCGGCGGCCAGGTCGGGGCGCAGCACCTGCACCATGCTGTGGTAGAGCAGGGCGGGGCCGACCGGCTTGGTGAGGAAGGCGGCCAGCGGCAGCTCGCCTTCCTGGGCCAGCACGCTTTCGCGGGTGCAGGCGCTGACCATCAGGATCGCCGGCGGCGGCGCGACACCCACGACGCCCGCGTCGGCGCGGATGCGGCGGATCGCCTGCACGCCGTCCATCTCCGGCATCAGGTAATCCATCAGCACCGCCTGGTAGGGCTTGCCGTCGCCGGCCGCCGCGGCCATGCGCGCCAGCGCCGCGCCGCCGGAGTCCACCGCATCGGCCTTGATGCCGAAGCCGTCCAGCATGTCGACCAGCGCGCCGCGCGCGCTGGCGCAGTCGTCCACCACCAGTACGCGCATCTGCTGCAGCGCGTCGATCGACGGGCGTGGATCGGGTGCCGCGGCATTGCCGATGCCCAGGCGCGCCGTGAAGCTGAAGCGGCTGCCCACGCCCGGGGTGCTGGCGACCTCGATGCGGCCGCCCATCAGTTCGACCAGCTGCTTCGAGATCGACAGGCCGAGGCCGGTGCCGCCGTACTTGCGGGTGATCGAGCTGTCGGCCTGGCTGAAGGACTGGAACAGGCGCGCCAGCTGGTCGCTGTCCATGCCGATGCCGGTGTCGCTGACCGAGAAGCGCAGCAGCACGCCGTCCGCCGTGCGTTCGGCCACCTCGACCGCCACCACGATCTCGCCTTCGTCGGTGAACTTGACGGCGTTGTTGGTCAGGTTGATCAGGACCTGGCCCAGGCGCAGCGGGTCGCCGACCAGGCGCGCCGGCACCCCGCGCGGCACCGAGAACACCAGTTCGACGCGCTTGTCGTCGGTCTTCAGCGCGGTCAGGCTGGACAGGTGCTCGAGCAGTTCGTCGAGGTCGAAGGGGACCGCTTCCAGCGTCATGCGGCCGGCTTCGATCTTGGAGAAATCGAGGATGTCGTTGATCACGCCCAGCAGGTGCTCGCCGGCGCCCAGGATCTTGCCCAGGTAGTTGCGCAGCTTCGGATCCGGATCGGCCATCAGGCCCAGGCGGCTCATGCCGATGATCGCGTTCATCGGGGTGCGGATCTCGTGGCTCATGTTGGCCAGGAATTCCGATTTCAGGCGCGTCGCTTCCTCGGCGCGCAGCATGGCGTCCTGGATGCCCTTGGTGCGCAGGCCGAGGATGCGCATGAACAGGATCATCTCGAAGGTGCTGCCCAGCTGCACGCCGTGCAGGGTCCAGAAACTGGCGCCGAGGCGGCCCTTGATCAGTTCCGCCGCGATCACCGAGCCGGCGAAGGCGACCGCCCAGCCGACCAGGAAGTAGGTGCCGACGGCGTCGCCGCGGCGTGCGCGCTGGAAGGCGCCGGGCAGGCCGAGCAGCATCGGCATGATGCCCAGGCTGCCGACGATCGCGACCAGCACCTTGTCGTCGATCAGGTCGAAGCCGAAGGCGGCGGCGCCGAGCACGCACAGGACGGCGCCGGTCTTCATCAGGCGCGAGAAGATGCGGTCCATGCCGGGGCGCGCCAGCGCCTGTTCGACGAACAGGTAGGCGCCGCAGGACGCCATCAGGGCGACCGTGCCGCCGGCGTGGATCGTGAACCAGGCATTGCCGCCCCACAGGTAATGGGCGCCGAGGCCGAACCACGACAGGTTATAGATCGCCATGCTGCCGGTCAGCAGCGCGTACTTGCCGAACAGGTGTTCGCGCAGGTTGATCCACTGCGCCAGGCTGTACAGCAGCAGGCACAGGCTCAAGCCGCTCAGCACGCCCTGCAGCAGGAGCTCGTTCATGCTGGCGTTGGCGTAGGCGGCCGGCTTGGCGAAGCTGAGCGGGAGGATCTTGGGACCGTTGGTCAGGACCCGCAGCAGCACCTCGTAGCGGGCGCCGGGCTGCAGGCGCAGCACGAAGGCCGGCGCCGGCGTGCCCAGCGACCCGCGCTGCGCCACCGCGCCGCCGGCCACTGCACGCTGTTCGATGCGGCCGTCGCGCGCCAGGACCATGTCGACGCGCTTGAGCAGGCCGAAGTCGAGCTTCAGGACCCAGCTGCCGTCGCTGCCCGCCGCCACCTGCAGCGGTATGCGGACCCAGACCACCGCCTTTTCCATGCCCAGAGTGGCGTAGGCGCCGTCCGGGCGCGTGAAGCGCTGCGGCGCCGCCAGCAGCGCTTCCGGGGCAAGGTCGGCGCCGGGGTCGCGCAGCACCGTGGCTGCCGGCCAGGCTTCGATGTGCGGCGTGGCGTCGTCCAGCACCAATGCCGCCGGCGCGCCGGCCGCAGCGGCCATGGCCAGGGGAAACGCCAGCGCCAGCAGCACGGCCAGCATCAGGCTGCGCAGCACCTGCGGTACGGGAAGGGAGCGAAGGTTCGGCATGGGGGTTATCCTTTGGGAGGGAGGCGGCGTGTGGTGAGGCGCCGTTCGACCGCATTCATCCAGCGCGGTGCGCCCGGATCGCCGTGCCATGCGCGGACCACGCCGTCGACCTGGTTCAGCAGCGCAGCCGGCAGCTTGAGCGGGCGCGTCTGGTCCATCAGCAGCTTGACGGTGAGGTGGTAGCCGAGGATGCGCGACACCAGGCGCGCCAGCGAGAAGCCGGGCGAGAACAGGCGCCCGACGCGGTCGATGCCGCGCAGCGCCGCCATCGCCAGCGCGAATGCCAGGCGCGAGGTCCAGGCCACCCGTCCTTCGAGGCCGAGGTCGCGCGAGGCGGCCTTGCCGCACAAGTAGCGGGTCAGCAGGACGGGGACGGGTTTCAGCAGGCGCAGCGGAATGTACGCCTGCAGGTTGCCGACCAGGGCCCGGCCGAGTGCCGGGCGCGGATCGTCCGGGCGCACCGCGGCGCGCCCGCGCGCCTGGATCGCCTCGAACATCGCCTGCGCTTCGTCCATGGTGTCCGCCATCAGGCCGCGCTCGATGCCCAGCAGGTGGCCGAGCACGTTCCACACGTGCAGGTAGGCTTCCTCGTCGGCGGGCGCCAGGCCGATGCCGAGCCGGCGCAAGCCTTGCAGGAACACGTAGCCGAAGGTCAGCAGGGTGTAGGCCAGCTCTTCCTGGTTGCAGGGCAGGCCGTGGCGGTCGACGTCCCAGCCGTGCGCGTACAGCGCCTGCTGCAGGCCGGGACCGCGCGCCGCCAGCGGCGGCACGGCGCGCGCCGGCGCGGCGCCCGGTTCGCCGCGCAGCACCAGGTGACGGATGGTGGCGTGGATCAGGCGTACCTTGAGGGCCTGCGCCACGCCGCCGCCAGCCGCTCCGGTGAGGCCGCCGCGCATCATGACCGGGAAGATCATGGCGGCGGTGGCGCGCACGCGGTAGTCGGTGTGCTGCTCCAGCTGGCCGGCCACGTGCAGCACGGCGGCCAGGTCCGGCACCACGTAGCACTGCGGCAGGCTGGCGCAGAACAGCAGGGTGCACGAGGTCATGCTCAATTCCATGAACAACTGTTCCGCGCGCGCGATGCGGGCCGGATCGGCCCAGGCGGGCAAGGCGCACGCCGCCGCCACGTAGCCTTCGAGGGCGGCGGCGGCGTGCGGCGGCAGGTCGGCGCCCGCACGCCAGCCGGCCAGGTCGGCGTTGCTCTGCCAGCGCGCGATCTCGCGGTTGAGCAGGCCGATGGCGGCCATGTCGGGCCCCTCGCTGGGGGCGTTGTCCGCGCGCGGGCCGAGGATGGCGCCGATGACGCCATCGGCCAGCGGATCGGCGCGCAGGCCGGGAGGCCCGGCGTCCAGACGGACGGCATCGCGTTTCAAGGTGTCACCTTCATGCGGCTTCCTTCAGCGGCGCGGCCGCCACGGCGCCGGGCTCGCCCGTGGCTGCGCCCAGGGCGGTGGCGACGCTGGCCTCGCGCTGCCAGCGCAGCAGGCCGCAGGCCGCCGCCAGCAGCGGAAAGCCCATCGCGAACAGCGCGATGGTACGCGTCTCGACCGGGTTGCCGAGACCGACCAGGAACAGCATCAGGCCGCCGTACACGCCCAGCGGCACCAGCGCATGGCGCAGCATGACCGGCGCCGCCGGACGCGGCGGCTTGCGGCGCAAGCCGCGCCGGAACACCAGCAGGATCGTGAACGAGACCAGCATCCAGCCGCCGAATCCCTGCACGGTCTCGCCGAACCACCAGCCGTCCTTGTCGGTCATGGTCCAGGCCTGGAGCGTGTTGACCATGTAGGGATCGGCGGCCAGGTCGTAGCAGGTCACGACCATCGCGCCCAGCAGCGACATCAGCAAGTCCTGCCCGAGCGGCGGCGCGCCGGCACTGTCGGAGGGCGCCTGCCAGACGATCAGGTTGGCGATCACGTAGGCGACGTAGCACAGCGCGAACCACATCATCGGGATCACCAGCGGCACCTCGCCCAGGCGCGGCCCCAGCACCCCGGTGTAGGCATAGCTGCCGAAAAACCAGCCGCGGCTGGATCCCAGCTGTTCGGCCGCCCAGCCCAGGACGAGCGCTATCAGGACCAGTCGCCATGCCGCGTGGCCGCCCAGCAGATGCGCGGCGCTGACCCAGCAGCAGCCGAACATGACCAGCGAGCTCAGTACCAGCAGGACGGTGGTCTCGCCGGCGCCGCGCGTGGCCAGAATGACGAGGAAGGCGGCCAGCAGCGCGCCCGCGATCATGGGCAGGCTGGCGTACGCACGGGGCATCGGCAAGGTCATGGTGTCAGTGCCTCAAAAGCGGTAGTCGAGCCGCAGCTCGCCGGTGCGCGGATCGCTCGGCACCGTGATGCCGGTCGAGTTGATGGTCAGCGGACGCACCTGGTTTTCGAGATTGCGCACGCGCGCCAGCAGGCTCCAGCTGGCAGCGAGCGGCTCCCAGCCCAGGCGCAGGTCGGATTCGGTGTGGCCCGGGATGCGGTAGACCAGTCCCTTCGATGGCACGCCCAGGATGTAGGCGGCGCTGGCGCGGGTGCCGCCACCGAGCACCAGGCTGCCGCCCGGCAGCGCGAAGCGGTGCTCGTAGCCGAGCGCCAGCGTGCGCGCCGGCGCGCGGTCGAGTTTGGTGCCGGACAGGTCGCGGGTGGCGTCCGGCCGGTAGCTGGTGTAGTGCGCATCGAGCAGGCTCAGGGCATAAGTGACGCGGTCGGCCGCCGTCACGCGCACCTGGCCGTCGGCTTCCAGGCCGCGCACCTTGGCTTCGCCGGCGTTGGTGGTTTCATAGCGCGGCTTGCCGTTGACGACTTCCTGCGACGACAGCTGCAGGTTGCGGTAGTCGTAATGGAACACGGCCAGGTTGAGGCTGGCGCGCTTGTCCCAGAAGCGGGTCTTGAGGCCGGCTTCGAGCGCGCGCAGGGTTTCGGGCTGGTACACCAGGCTGTGCGCCGGCACCGCGCTGGCGGCCGGGCAGCCGACGCCGGCCAGGCGGCCGCTGCCGACCGCGCCGGCGCTGCAGCCGTCGTTGAAGCCGCCCGACTTGTAGCCGGTGGCGAGCGAGCCGTAGAGCAGGGTGCCCGGCGCCAGGTCGTAGTCCAGGGCGAGGCGCCAGGTGGTCTTGTTGCTCGAGATCGCGCCGGCATTCAATTCGCGCGGGTCGGTCGCGGTGTTCAGCGTCGCCGCCTGCTGGTAGCCGATATAGCCGTAACGCGACTTGTCGTCCTCGGTATAGCGCGCCCCGGCGGTGGCGCGCAGGCGCGGGCTCAAGGCATAGGTCGCCTGGCCGAACACGGCGCGGCTCCAGGCGTCGACTGGATCGTTGTCGAACACGTAGTAGGGCGTGAGGCCGGCCGCCCTCAGGTCGCGGAAGGTGTAACGGTCGCTGACGTTCTCGTGGAACCAGTACACGCCGCCCTGGGCGCTGAGCGGCCCCTGGCCGTTGGTGGCGATGCGCAGCTCGTGCGAATCCTGCGTGTAGTCGCCGTGGAAGTTCTGGCGCACGCCCAGCGCGACGCTGGGCGCCACGCGGTAGAAGTAGTTATACAGGTAGTCGTGCTCGAAATTGCGGTGCGAGCCGAGCCAGCTGAGGGTGGCCGGGCCGAGGTCCCAGCTGACGTCGGCGCTCAGGCTGGACGAGGTCTTGTGCGAGAATCCCTGGTCCGGCACGTTGTTGGGCGACTTGAAGCGGTTGGTCAGGCGGCGCGCGCCGTCGTCGCTGTTCCAGACCGGCTTGCCCTGGGCGATGCCGCCATAGAAATTGGTGTCCGCGACCGTGCTGTCGTTGTTGGTATTGTCCAGGCCCGCCTCGTAGCGCACGATCGCGGTGATGCCGTGGCCCGGCGTGAGCCTGGCCGACAGCCGCGCGGCGCGGTCGTCGCGGTCGAGGCCGGGCCGGTAGCCGGTGCCTTGTCCATTACGCAGATAGGGATCGTGGCGGTTGGCAGTGAACGCGGCGCGCAGCGCCAGCACCTCGCTCACCGGCACGTTGACCATGCCGCCCAGCTGGCGCGTGTCGTAGCTGCCGACCGCGGCATTGACGGCGGCCTCGAAATACGGCACCGGCGCCTTGCTGATCACGTTGACGGCGCCGGCGGTCGTGTTGCGGCCGTACAGCGTGCCCTGCGGGCCGCGCAGCACTTCGATGCGCTCGACGTCGTAGAACGATGCATTCTGGGCCTGTGGCCGGGCGACGTAGACGCCGTCGACCAGGTAGGCGGCCGACGGATCGCCCTTCTCGGTGGCGTCGGCATTCGAGACGCCGCGCATCGTGATGCGCAGGCCGTCGTAGGAATTCTGCAGGTAAGTATTCGGCAGGCGGTCGGCGATCGCACCCGGGCTGTCGATGCCCTGCTGGTCGAGCTGGGCGGCGGTGAGCACGCTCATCGCCACCGGCGTCCGGGATGCCGGCGCGGCGTTGCGCTGGGCGGTGACGATGACTTCCGGGAGCGTGGCGTCGGCGCTAGGTTCCTGCCGTGATGGCTGGACCTGCGCGGCGGCATGGAACGGTACGGCGAACGAGGCGATGCCGGCAATCGACGCTGCCAGCAGAGTGGGGTTCAGGCGAACCCATTGCTTCTTCATGAGACTTCCCCAGCTTTATTATGATGGTTCTCCGGTTCTATGCTCAATAAACATTGCGAACCGTCAACGTGAAATTGTGAGAGATTTTATTTCACGCCGAGGTAACTGGGCAGTTACCGGGGAGAGTCGGATGCAAAAATAGTTCTTCAAAGCCACAAAAAAGTGACCATAAAGCAACCTGACAGCCAAATTCGCGTCGCTGTCATGAAACTGAAATGATGGATGTATGTCCTGGCTAAACAGTTGGTTAACTTAATCGGCAGAATTGATGAGTGAACTCAACACCATATCTTCCCATTTGCCATCGATGCGCAGGTAGGAGCGCGCATGGCCCTCGCGTTCGAAGCCGAGCTTGGCCAGCAGTGCGGCACTGCGCAGGTTGCGCGGCAGATGGCTGGCCATGATGCGATGCAAGCCTTGCGATCCGAACATATGCTCGATGCCCGCCCTTGCCACTTCGTGCATCAGGCCCTGGCCCTGGCAGGCCGCCGCCACCGAAAAACCGATGTGGCAAGCCTGGAACACGCCGCGCACGATGTTGGTAAAGGCGCAGGTGGCCACGATGGCGCCGCTGGCGCGGTCGCGTGCGATGAAGTGCAGGGCGCTACCGGCGCGGGCCTCGGCCACCGACTGCGCCAGGCGCCGCCGTGCGGCCGCCTCGGTGAAATAGTCGGCGCTGCGCGCCGGTTCCCACGGCGCCAGGTGCCCGCGGTTGTGCAGCCGGTAGGCCAGCAGCAGCGGCGCGTGGTCGGGCGCCGGCACCGTCATCACGGTGCGCGCGGTATCCAGGATCGGCAGCTCGCTCATGCGGCGATTGTAGCGGAGCTGGCGCACGACTGATACCGCGCAAACCCTGGGCGGCAGCGCTGTCTATGCTGGCTGCATGTTCAACCGGCAGGAGCTTCCATGCCCCAGGCGCCCGCGGTCAGCGTGCTGATGCCCAGCTTCGAGCAGGCGGCCTTTATCGGCCGCGCGCTGGCCAGCCTGCAGGGCCAGACCCTGCGCAATTGGGAGGCGATGGTCGTCGACGACGGCTCCGAGGACGGCACCGCCGGGGCCGTGGCGCCTTTCCTGGCCGATCCGCGCATCCGCAGCGTCCGGCTGGAGCGCAACGAGGGCCTGGGCCGCGCACTGAACACCGCGCTGGACCGGACGGCCGCGCCGCTGGTGGCCTACCTCCCCAGCGACGACGTGTTCTACCCGCGCCATCTCGAACTGCTCGTCGGCGCGCTGGACGCAACCCCGCAGGCGGTGCTGGCCTTTGCCGGCCTGCGCCATCACTACAACCGCTGGCATCCGGGCCAGCTGCCGGACACGCCCCTGCAGCTGGTGCAGGTGATGCACCGCCGCAGCGGCCTGCGCTGGCTCGAACGGGCAAGCCTCGAATCGGACGACCTCGAGCGCCTGTACTGGGGACGCCTGCGTGCCGCGGGCGGCTTCGTCGGCACCGGCGAGCCGAGTTGCGAGTGGGTCGACCATCCCGGGCAGCGCCACAAGCGCATGCAGGAGCCGGTGGGCGGCATCAATCCGTTCCGCCAGCATTACCGCGTGACGGCGCCGCTGCGCTTTCACACCACAGCCGGCAACGCGATCGACGAGGACACCCTGTACCGCCGCCTGCGCGAACGCCCGCCGACGCCGCGCGCCGCCGACGGCTTGCGCATCCTGCTGGTGGGCGAACTCGCCTACAACGCCGAGCGCGTGCTGGCGCTGGAAGAGCAGGGCCATGCCCTGTACGGCCTGTGGACCGACACCCCTTACTGGTTCAATACGGTCGGCCCGCTGCCCTTCGGCCACGTGACCGAGCTGCCGCGCACGGACTGGCGCGCGGCCGTCCGCGCACTCCGTCCCGACCTCATCTACGGCCAGCTGAACTGGCAGGCCGTGCCCTTCGTGCATGCGGTGATGCTGGCCACGCCCGGTATTCCCTTCGTCTGGCATTTCAAGGAAGGCCCCTTCATCTGCATCGACAAGGGCAGCTGGCCCGAGCTGCTGGACCTGTACCGTCGTGCCGACGGGCGCATCTTCGGCAGTCCGGAAACGCGCGACTGGTTCGACCTGGCGTCGCCCGGCCTGGCGACGTCGAAGCCGGCCATGGTGCTCGACGGCGACCTGCCCAAGCGCGACTGGTTCGATGCACCGCGCAGCAGCCTGCTGGCCGCGCGCGACGGCGGCCTGCACACGGTGGTGCCGGGACGGCCGATCGGGTTGCATCCGACCACGGTGGCGGCACTGGCGGCGCAGGACATCCACCTGCATTTCTATGGCGACTTTACCCACGGCCAGTGGAAGGAATGGATCGCCAAGGCGCGCGGCCTGGCGCCGCAACACCTGCACCTGCATGCCAATGTCGCGCAGGACCGCTGGGTCGACGCGTTCTCGCGCTACGATGCCGGCTGGCTGCACTGCTTCACCAGCCACAATGGCGGCGATTTGCGTCTGGCCGACTGGGACGACCTGAATTATCCGGCGCGACTCGCGACGCTGGCGATGGCGGGGCTGCCGATGATCCAGCGCGACAATCGCGGGGCGGTGGTGGCCGCGCAGACGCTGGCGCGCGAACTCGGCATCGGCATCTTTTACGACGATATCGACGGCCTGGCCGCGCAATTGCGCGACGCCGCGCGCATGCGCGGGGTGCGCCAGCGCGTGTGGCAGGAGCGCGAGCGCTTCAGCTTCGACAGCCACGTGCCGGCGCTGCTCGGCTTCTTCCGGCGGGTGATCGCCGAAGGCGGCCACACCCGCGCATGAGCGCCGGTCACGACCTTGGACGCCGCTGTCAGGGACGGCTCGGCGACAAGTCAGGGACGCTCAGGGGCGCTCAGGGACGCTCAGGGACGCTCAGGGACGAAAAGCGGCGCACAGCTTGTTGCCGTCCGGATCGCGCACATAGGCCAGGTGCATCGTACCCATGCTGCTCTCGCGCGGGCCCGGCGGCGCCTCGATCGAGGTGCCGCCGTTGGCCACGGCGAGGTCGTGGAACTGCTTGACGTGTTCCGGGGAGCTGCATTTGAAGCCGATGGTGCCGCCGTTGGCCGGCGTTGCCTGTTCACCATTGATCGGTTCGCTTACAACGAAGCTGCTGCCGGCGTGGCGGTAGAATAGGCGGGTATGGCCCGAGGCGGCCACGTTGCGCATCGCTTCGCCCGCGCCCAGCGTGCCGAGCACGGCGTCATAAAAACGTTTGGATCGTTCGATATCGTTCGAGCCGACTACGACGTGATTGAGCATCCTTGATCTTCCTTTCGTGAGTGGGTCTTGCAGGGCGGTGGCCTTGCAGCGGCGACTATAGCACCGGTCGCGGATCCTACCCGAGCCGCATGTCGTCAACGGTCGCGCATGCTATCGTGCGGGGTTGCTGCATCAAAATAGTCATAATACATATGACATCGCCATTCTTTCTGGAGTCCCGTTTGCCCTATTCCCCCTCAGCATCAACCTCTCAAGCCGGTCCCGTACCCGGGGAGCGTGCGTCCGCATGAGGGAAGGGGAACTGATCGGATGCCACGACTGCGGCCAGGTCTACCGCTGGCGGCCGCTGGCGCGGCGTGAACGGGCGCGTTGCACGCAATGCCGCAAGGAGTTGTATCGCTGGCAAGCCGCGGGGCCGACCCCGCACCCGCATACGATGATGGCCGTCACCCTGGGCGCGGTGCTGGTGTGGCTGATCGCGCAGTGCTTCCCGATCGTCTCGCTCAATCTCGAAGGCATGGTCACCAGCGTCACGCTGCTGCAGTCGATCGGTGTCCTGTGGCACGAACGCATGCAGATCATCGCCGTACTGGTGTTCTTTTGCGCGATCGTGTTCCCCTTGCTCGACCTCGGCGCCCTGCTGTACGTGGCGACCGGGCTGGCGCGCGGCCGCCGCGTGCCCGGTTTCGACCTGCTGCTGCGCATCGTGCAGGCGGCACGTCACTGGGCCATGACCGAAGTGCTGATGATGGGTATCCTGGTTACCGTGATCAAGATGACCAGCCTGGCCAGGGTGGCGCCGCATCCGGGCCTGTTCGCCTTCGGCGCGCTGACGCTGCTGTCGGCGCTGGCCATGCGCTACGACCCGCGCGCGCTGTGGGCACTCGGCGACCAGGTGGCGCCGCGCCGCATGCAACGGGCGGCGCCGGCGCCCGGCACGCCCACCGACTACGTCAGCTGCCACGCATGCGGCCTGGTCAATTTGTGCGCCTGCCACGGCCCGGCGGCGCGCTGCGCGCGCTGTGCGACGCGGCTGCACCGGCGCATCCCGGACAGCATCAAGCGCACCTGGGCACTGCTGATCTCTGCCGCGCTGCTGTATATTCCGGCCAATATCTTGCCGATCATGTATACCACCTCGCTCGGCAGCGGCAGCGAGGGCGACACCATCATGAGCGGCGTCAAGCTGTTCTGGGACACCAATTCGCGCGGGCTGGCGATCATCATTTTCGTTGCCAGTATCTTCGTGCCGGTCGGGAAGCTGCTGGCATTGACCGTGCTGGTCGTAACCGCGCAATTGCGCTCGCGCCGGGCGCCGCTCAGGCGTACCCGCCTGTACCGTATCGTCGAGTTCATCGGCCGCTGGTCGATGCTCGACATCTTCGTCGTGACCCTCACCGTCGCCCTGGTGCGCTTCAACGCCGTGGCCACCATCATCGCCGGTCCCGGCGCCCTGGCCTTCGGCGTGGTCGTCGTGCTGACGATGTTCGCGTCGAGCCAGTTCGACCCGCGCCTGATCTGGGATCCCATCGAACCCCGGAGCGACGCTCGTAAAGAAGGAGAAAGAACATGATTGACCAGGAGGGCGGCAACGCCCCTGCGACCCAGGCACCGCCGCCGCAGGCGCGGCAGATGCCGGAACCGCCCCCGCCCGAGATCGACAAGCCGAACCGCTGGCTGCCGTCGCTGATCTGGCTGATCCCGCTGCTGGCCGCGATCATCGGCGCTACCCAGGTCGTGACCTGGCTGTTCGACAAGGGACCGTCGATCACGGTCAGCTTCGCTACCGGCGAAGGACTCGAAGCCGGCAAGACCAAGGTCAAGTTCAAGGAAGTCGACATCGGCCAGGTGACCAAGGTGACGCTGGGGCCGGACGGCAACCGGGTGGTCGCCACGATCCAGATGGCCAAGGAAGCCGAGCGCTTCTCCGCCGTCGACACCAGGTTCTGGGTGGTGCGGCCACAGATCGGCACCAGCGGCGTCACCGGCCTCGGCACGCTGCTGTCGGGTGCCTATATCGGCGCCGACCCCGGCACGTCCAAGGAAACCAATACCAGCTTCGTGGGACTGGACAAGGCGCCCGCCGTGCCGCCGGGCCTGAAGGGACGCGAATTCAAGCTGCACGGCGACAGCCTCGGCTCGCTGGCGGCCGGCGCGCCCGTGTATTACCGCCGGGTGCGGGTCGGCCAGGTCGCCTCGGCCAGGCTCGATCCGGCCGGCAAGGGTGTCGATTTGTCGGTCTTCATCGAAGAGCCCTACATCGGCCTGGTAGGCCTTGACACGCGCTGGTGGCATGCCAGCGGCGTCGACGTGCGGCTCGACGCCAACGGCTTCAAGCTGAACACGCAATCGCTGGCGACGCTGGTCACCGGCGGCATCGCCTTCGAAACGCCGAGCGGCGAAAAACCCGCCGTCCCGGCCAGCGCCGAGACCAGCTTCCTGCTCGCCGACGACCGCAATGCGGCGCTGCGTCCGCCGGATGGGCCGGCCGTCACCACGATCATGTACTTCGACCAGTCGCTGCGCGGACTGGCGGCCGGCGCCCCGGTCGATTTCCGCGGCATCGTGCTCGGCGAGGTGCGCACGGTCGGGATCGAGTACGACCCCATCCGCAAGAAATTCCGCATGCCGGTGACGGCGGACATCTACCCGAGCCGCCTCGGCCAGTCGGTGCTGACGGCGCTCGGCACCGACGCCGTCAGCCCGGAACAGGCGCTGTCGCAGATGGTCACGCGCGGCTTCCGCGCCCAGTTGCGCACCGGCAGCCTGCTGACCAATCAGCTGTACCTCAATCTCGACTTCTTCCCGAAGGCGCCCAAGGTCAAGCCGGCCGCGCTGACGGCTTTCCCCGGTGTGCTGGTGCTGCCGACGGTGCCGGGTCCGCTCGACGAACTGCAGAGCCAGCTGTCGCGCATCGCGGGCAAGCTCGACAAGATTCCCTTCGACGAGATCGGGAATAACCTGAACAAGACGCTGCAGCAGGCGAACGCGATGATTGCCCGCCTCGACGGCAAGGTGCTGCCGGAAATGCAGGAAGCGCTGAACGCCGCCAAGAAGACGCTGTCCAGCGCTGACGCCCTGCTGCAGCAGGATTCGCCGCTGCAATCCGAGCTGCGCCAGACGCTGCAGGACGTGCAGGGCACGGTGGAATCGCTGAACTCGCTGTCCGATTACCTCGAACGCCATCCGGAATCGCTGATCCGCGGCAAAGCAAAGGAGAAAAGCAAATGAGATCGATCCAGGCCGCGGCTTGCATCGGGATGGCCGCGCTGCTGGCGGCGTGCGCCACGACCGACAGCGACCATTTCTATACCCTGAACGGCCCCGCCACGCCGGCGCCGACGGCCCAGGCCGCCGCACAGCCGGTCTATATCGAGATGCTGGCGGTGAACGTGCCGGCCCAGGTCAAGCGCAAGGAGCTGGTGGTCACCACCGGCGCCGGCCAGGTCGACATGCTCGACCATCACCGCTGGATCGGACCGCTGGCGGACGAGATCGGCCATGCGCTGTCGCTGCAGGTGAGCGCCGAGCTCGGCGCGATCGACGTCTACCGCACCCCCTACCCGGCCGGGGCGGCGCCCTACCGGATCAGCACCAACGTTCAGCGCTTCGAGTCGGTGCCCGGGCAGTATGCGCTGGTCGACGCCACCTGGAGCGTGCGCCAGGTCGGCAGCGAGACCGTGCTGACCTGCCGCAGCGTGCTGCGCGAACCGGTGGGGCAGAGCTATGACGCGCTGGTCGCCGGCCACCGCGCGGCGCTGGCCAAGCTGGGGACGGCGATGGCGGCCGCGGTGCGCAAGGGGCCGGGCGGCGGCTGCTGACTTTATCTCATACGCTGCGCAGCAGGGCGACCGCGGTCAGCCACAGGATGGCGCCGGTCGCCAGCAGGGTCAGGGCGACGCCGTTGACGGCGTCGCCGGCCAGCAGGGCCGCGCCGGCGACCACGACCAGTGCGGCCGCGGTCAGGTTGTAGGCGCGGAAACCGAACAGTTTGGCCAGCGGGAAGAAATGCAGTCCGACGACCAGGATCACGGCCGGGAGGATCCAGGCCACGTGCCCGGTCAGGTTCAGCAGCAGCACCGCGAGACCGATGCTCGACCACTGCACGGCGTTGACCACCATGAAGCCCTTGCGTACCCGCTTGCTCGCGGTGGCGTCGGCGGCCGCGCTGAAGCTGCGGCGGCGTGCGCGGAAGGTTGCGATGGCCCACGCCGTCATCAGCAGTGCGGCGATCGCGATGGCCGCCAGCAGCGGCAGGTTGGGGCCGGCGTAGGCGTAGCTGGCGCCGCACAACCAGGTGGCGCCGAACAGGGACAGGAAGATGCCGCCCAGCGCCATGCCGGGGTGGTGGGGAGTGGCTTCGCTCACGATGGCCTTTGCGTGGTCAGAGGATACAGGTTGGGAATCGATCTACGCAGAAACGATACCAGACCTGCCATGGCGCAAAATGCGCACATTTCCACCATACCTCGCCGCCGTCAACGCGCGCTATCGAGCAAGTCGGCACGTGGATAGCGCCAGTCCGGCACTGGATGCGGGCAGGGCGTGTCCGCCTGCGCCGCGATCTCCATGGTCGAGAAATTCGTGCTGCCGAGCGGGCCCCAGCGCACGTCGGTGGCCAGGCCGCCGGCGATCGACGGCGCCCGCGCGAAGCGCAGCCAGGCGTTCACGTGGCAATCGCGCGCCAGCGTGCGCAGCGCGGCCAGGCTTTCGCGGCGCTCGCCCAGCCAGGCCAGCTGCGGCGTCGCATCTTCCGACGCGCGGCCGGCGATCGACGCCGGGCAGGCGCGCACCGGATCGATGCCGGGCGCGACGCTGAGCAGGCCGCGCCGCAGGTGGTAGCTGCCGCCGGCCTGGTCCTGCGCCACCGTCACGAAGGACCAGCACAGCGGGTTGGCGGGGTAGGCGGACAGCGCGCTGTCGAGCAGGCGCTCGCCCGGATCGAGGGTGCGTACGGCGGCCGCCAGCACGCTGCGCGCCCCCTGCAGCGCCACCGCCTGCACCCCGACAAAGGCGAGCGACACCGCCAGCCCGGTCGCCAGCGCCAGCCGGCCGCGCGCGCCGTGGCGTTCGTGCGCATGGCGCGTCACCCAGGCCAGCACCAGGCCGATCGCGAGCAGGGCGGCCAGCGAACCCCATTGCAGGAACCCGAGCAGGGTGGCGGCCACCGGGATCAGCACCATCAGGCCGAGGAACAGCCAGCGCAGCCGCGGCCGCGGCACGATGGCCGCCAGCGGCGCCCCGAACGCGAACCAGAACACCGGCTCGACGATGAATACCAGGTCGCCGTACACCCAGTGGGTGTTCCAGGGCCAGAACGGATGCACCCCGTAGACGTTCATGCCATCCATCGACAGGTGCAACAGCAGGCCGGCACAGGCGGCGATGACGGCGCCCCGGCGGGCGCTGGCGCTGACCTGCAGCAGCCGGCGCGCGTTCGGCCACAACGCCCAGACCAGGGCCAGCAGCAGGATCGCTTCGCCCAGCGCCGCCAGCAGCGTGTGGGTGTGGCCGCGGTGGTGCAGCAGGTAGCCGAGCGGTGCCGGCAGGATGCGGGTGTACACCAGGTCCAGGTCGGGGAAATTGCTGGCCAGGCAGCCGACCGTCAGCAGCATGCGCTGGCGCGTGCGTTCGCGGGCGGTGTCGGGTTCCGGCGGCAGGCTACGGTCGATCAGGGCGCCGACGCCGAGGCCGACGACCGAGTGCGTAATATTGTCCATGCTGCAATCTTACCTTGATCACAAGCTTGGCAGGATTCGAATGCGTTCGTCTTGCGTTTCGCCTACTATTGCAACTAACCGACAAGAGATCCTAGAAATAAATAAAAACGCCAGCAGGCAGCACAGGCACCAATAAAGGCGCCACCAGTCAGGCGGCCTCGGCAGCCAGCGCCAGATAACCGACGTAGCCAGCCGGCAGCGCCAGCGGGAAACAGCGGCAGGCTTGCAGCGCCGGCGCGCGCTCGGCATGCCACTCGTCCAGTTGCAGGCCGAGGCATTTCAAGCGCGCCTCGTGTTCGCTCCAGGCTTGCGCAAACGCGGCATCGCGCGCTGCCGCGGGCAGGGCGGCAAGCCGGGCCGCCACGGCTGGCCCGAGATAGTCGCGCG
>JAKOOD010000045.1 GCA_022701635.1 Burkholderiaceae bacterium
GCGATCGACTGGACCGAGTTCAACGAGGTCCTGAAGGGCAACGGCCCGTGCAACCGCGAGCGCCTGCGCACGCGCGTCAAGGCCTGGGACGACGGCGCGTGGTTCCGCGAGGCGCTGGTGGCGCATGCGGACAAGCAGGCGGCCAAGGAAGCCGCGGCATAACACGCCAGACCTTATCCATGCACTTGTAGGGTGGGCACAGGGTGCCCACCCTACCGATCCGCAAGCGAAATATAAAAGCAGGAGACAGCAATGAGCAAAGAATGGCCCCTGTGGGAAGTCTTCATCCGCAGCCAGCACGGCCTCGCCCATAAACACGTGGGCAGCCTGCACGCCCCCGATGCCGCGATGGCGGTCAACAACGCCCGCGACGTCTACACCCGCCGCAACGAAGGCGTGTCCATCTGGGTCGTCAAGGCGGCCGACATCGTCGCCTCCAGCCCGGCCGACAAGGATGCGCTGTTCGAGCCGTCCAACAGCAAGGTCTACCGCCACCCGACCTTCTTCCCGATGCCGGAAGAAGTGAAGAACCTGTGAGCGCCGCAGTGGGGTCGACCATGGAAATGAACCAGGCCAAATTCGCGTATCTCTTGCGCCAGGGCGACAACGCCCTGATCCTGTCCCAGCAACTGTCGCAGCTGTGCGGCAAGGGGCCGGCGCTCGAGGAAGACATGGCGCTGACCAATGTCGCCCTCGACCTGCTCGGCCAGACCCGCATGTGGCTCGGCTATGCCGCCGAGATCGAGGGGCAGGGCCGCGACGAGGATCGCCTGGCCTACCTGCGCGACGTGCGCGCCTTCCGCAACTGCCTGCTGCTCGAACAGCCGAACGGCGACTATGCGATGGTCATGGTGCGCCAGTTCTTCTTCGACACCTGGCATTATTTCCTGATGCGCGGCCTGCTCGCATCGAGCGACCCGCGCATCGCCGAGATCGCGGAAAAGTCGATCAAGGAAGTGACTTACCACCTGCGCCGCAGCGGCGACCTGGTGGTGCGCCTGGGCGATGGCACCGAGCTGAGTCACGCCAAGATGCAAGCCGCCATCGACGAGCTGTGGACCTATACCGGCGAGATGTTCCTCTACGACGAGATTGACGGGGCGATGGTGGCGCAAGGCGTCGCACCGGCGCCGGAAGCGCTGCGCGAGGCCTTCCTGCAGCACGTCGCCGAGGTGTTCGACGAAGCGACCTTGCGCATGCCGGCGCCAAGCGCCTACATGCAGCGCGGCGGCAAGCAGGGCCGGCACGGCGAGCGCCTTGGCTACATCCTGGCCGAGATGCAGTTCCTGCAGCGCGCCTATCCGGGCGCGGCGTGGTGATGCGCGTGGACACGCCGCCGGTCGCCATCGAGCAGGTCTGGGCCTGGCTCGCCGACGTGCCCGATCCCGAGATCCCGGTGATCTCGGTGGTGGATCTCGGCATCGTGCGCGACGTCGGCATCGACGACAGCGGCGCCTGCGTGGTGACGATCACCCCGACCTATTCCGGCTGCCCGGCGATGCAGGTGATCGCCGAAGACGTCGAAGCCGCCTTGCGCGCACGCGGCCTGGACCGCGTGCGCATCGCCACCCGATTGTCGCCGGCCTGGACCACCGACTGGATGAGCGCCGCCGGCAAGGCCGCGCTGACGGCCTACGGCATCGCGCCGCCCAGGCAGCAGGTGATCGACATCAGCGCGCTGTCAAAGGGTCGCAGTGCTACCCGCAGTGCTACTTTTTCGCGCCATGCGATCCAGCCACCGCAGGTCGATTGCCCGCATTGCGGCTCCAGCCACACCCGTCTCACCAGCCAGTTCGGCTCGACGCCGTGCAAGGCGCTGTACCAGTGCCTCGACTGCCGCGAGCCTTTCGACTATTTCAAGTGTCACTGACATGAGCACATTCCACCCCCTGACCGTGGCCCAGGTCAAGCACGAAACGCGCGACGCGATCGCCGTCACCTTCGCCGTGCCGCCGCAGCTGAAAGAGACTTTCCGATACCGCCAGGGCCAGCACCTGACCCTGCGCACGATGATCGGCAGCGAGGAAGTGCGCCGCTCGTATTCGATCTGCGCCGCCGTGCAGGACGACCAGCTGCGGGTGGCGATCAAGCGCGTGGCCGGCGGCCTGTTCTCGACCTGGGCCAACGGGACCCTGAAGCCGGGCATGACGCTGGACGTGATGCCGCCCGAAGGCCGCTTCAACCTGCCGCTGGAACCGGAGAGCCGCCGCCACTACCTCGCGTTTGCCGCCGGCAGCGGCATCACGCCCATCCTGTCGATCGTCAAGACCACGCTGCTGGCCGAGCCGCACAGCCGATTTACCATCCTGTACGGCAACCGCGCCTCGTCCTCGGTGATCTTCCGCGACGAGCTGGCCGATCTGAAGGATATCTATATGGAGCGGCTCAACCTGGTCTACGTGATGAGCCGCGAGCAGCAGGACATCGAGTTGTTGAACGGTCGCATCAACCAGGACAAATGCCGCCAGCTGTTCCAGCGCTGGCTGCGCGTCGAAGACGTCGACTACGCCTTCATCTGCGGCCCGGAAGACATGATGCACGGCGTTTCGAACGCGCTCCAGGAAGCCGGCATGCCGAAGGAGCGCATCCGCATCGAACTGTTCGCCGCCGCTGCCGCCAACGCGGTGCGCGAACCGCGTACCCACTACGGCGCCGACACGGCCCAGCTGACCGAAGTCACCGTGATCATGGACGGCAGCCACGCCAGCTTCACGATGGACAAGGACAAGGAATCCCTGCTCGACGCCGGCCTGCGCGCCGGGATCGACATGCGCTATTCCTGCAAGGGCGGCGTGTGCTCGACCTGCCGCTGCAAGGTGGTGGAGGGGACGGTGGACATGGACGTCAACTATGCGCTCGAGGATTACGAAGTGGCGCGCGGGTTCGTGCTCAGCTGCCAGAGTTTTCCGGTAACGGACCGGGTGGTGGTCGATTTCGATGTGGCGGAGTGAGTAGCGCGAACCTTGGGCACCTGCCTGCGCAGGGGCGACGAACTAACAAAAGAATCGTTGCAGCGTCTAACCGAACAAAAACAAGGCACCGGAGGAGACATCCATGACCTACGACACCATCCAGTTCAAGATCGACAAGGGCATTGCCGTCCTCACCCTCAACCGCCCCGACCGCCTGAACAGTTTTACCCAAGCCATGCACCGCGAAGTGCGCGCCGCGCTCGACCAGGTGCAGGCCGACAAGACCGTCCGGGTGCTGCTGCTGACCGGCGCCGGACGCGGCTTCTGCGCCGGCCAGGACCTGAACGACCGCGCCGTCGCGCCGGGGGCGCCAGGCGTGGACCTCGGCGAATCGGTCGAAAAATACTATGCGCCGCTGGTCATGACCCTGCGCACGCTGCCGATGCCGGTGATCTGCGCCGTCAACGGCGTGGCTGCCGGCGCCGGTGCCAACCTGGCGCTGGCCTGCGACATCGTGCTGGCGGCGAAATCGGCCAGCTTCATCGAAGCCTTCAGCAAGCTGGGCCTGATTCCCGACACCGGCGGCACCTGGGCGCTGCCGCGCCTGATCGGTCCGGCGCGCGCAATGGGCCTGGCCATGCTGGGCGAGCGCCTGCCAGCGGAAAAGGCGGAAGCGTGGGGGCTGATCTGGCGCTGCGTCCCCGACGATGCGCTGATGATCGAAGCGATGGCCATGGCCGAGCACTTCGCCGCCGCGCCGACGAAAGGCCTGGCCTATACCAAGAAAGCCATGCTGGCCAGCTCGACCAACACGCTCGAGCAGCAACTGGCGCTGGAAGCGTCGATGATGCGCGAGCTGGGCTACAGCCACGACTACCGCGAAGGCGTGGCCGCCTTTATCGACAAGCGCCAACCGCAATTTCAGGGCAACTGAGAGGAGAGTGATCATGGCCCAGGCACTGGATAGCAGCGGCATCGTCGGCGTGGTCGGCAGCGGCGCCATGGGTGCCGGCATCGCCCAGGTGGCGGCCGTCGCCGGGCACACGGTGCGCCTGTTCGACGCCCGCCCGGACGCGGTCGCCAAGGCGATCGCCGACATCGGCAAGGTGTTCGCCAAGCTGGTCGAGAAGGGCCGCATGGGCGCGCTTGATGCCGACCTCGCGCGCGCGCGCCTGCAGCCGGCCGCATCGCTGCAGGAGTTCAAGGATGCCGCGCTGGTGGTCGAAGCGGTGCTCGAAGACCTGGAGGTCAAGCGCACGCTGTTCCGCCAGCTGGAAGGCATCGTCGGCGACAACTGCATCCTCGCCACCAATACCTCGTCGATCTCGGTGACGGCGATCGCGGCCCCGCTGGCACGCCCCGAACGCCTGGTCGGCATGCATTTCTTCAATCCGGTGCCGCTGATGGCGCTGGTCGAAGTCATCAGCGGCATCGCCACCGCCAAGGACGTCGCCGCCACCGTGGCGGCCACCGCCGGCAACTGGGGCAAGCAGCCGGTGCACGCGACGTCCACGCCCGGTTTCATCGTCAACCGCGTGGCGCGGCCGTTCTATGCCGAGGCGTTGCGCCTGCTGGGCGAGCAGGCCGCCGACCCGGCCACGCTCGACACCGTGATGCGCGAGGCCGGCGGCTTTCGCATGGGGCCGTTCGAATTGATGGACCTGATCGGGCACGACGTGAATTTTTCCGTCACCCAGTCGGTATTCAACGCCTATTTCAACGATCCGCGCTTCACGCCCTCGGTGCTGCAGCAGGAACTGGTGAATGCCGGTTTCCTCGGCCGTAAATCCGGACGCGGCTTCTATCGTTACGGCGACGATGCACCGCGCATCGAAGCGCAGACCGCGCCGCTGGCGGAACGGCCGCAAACGGTGCGCGTGACCCGCGTGCGCCAGTGCCACGAACCGGTGTTCGACGCGCTGCACGACGTGGTCAACGCGCGCCTGGCGGCGGCCGGCGTCGCGGTCAGCCATCCGGGCCTGCTGGATGGCGTCGAGGGCCGCGAGGCGCCGGCCTTCCACGTCCATGGCGCCAGCATCTTCCTGACCGACGGCCGCAGCGCCACCCAGCGCGCCTTCGACGACGGCGTCCCGGACACGATCCTGTTCGACCTGATGCTCGACCCGACCAAGGCCACGCGCATCGCGCTGGCCCGCGCCGACCAGTGCGGCGAGGCCGCGTGGCAGGCGACGGTCGGCCTGTTCCAGGCCGCTGGTTTCGCGGTCACGCGACTGGACGACGTGCCTGGCATGGCGGTGATGCGCACGGTCGCGATGCTGGCCAACGAAGCCGCCGACGCCGTCAACCAGGGCGTGTGCAGCGCCGAGGCGGTGGACCTCGCGATGCAGAAGGGCGTCAATTATCCTTGCGGTCCGCTGGCCTGGGCCGACCGGATCGGTCTCCAGCACGTCGTGACGGTGCTGGCCAACCTGGCGGCGATCTATGGCGAGGACCGCTACCGCGTGTCGCCGCTGCTGCGCCGCAAGCTGTACGCCCATCCGAAGGGGACTTTTTTCCATGCAGCTTGATCCGATGAACGACCCGCAGGCACTGGCCGAACTGGCCGGCAAGACCATGTTTGAGCGCGATCCGGCCAGCCAGGCACTGGGCATGATGCTGGACGCGATCCGGCACGGCTACGCGCGCATGTCGATGCCGGTGCGCGCCGACATGCTGAACGGCCATGGCACCTGCCACGGCGGCTACATCTTCATGCTGGCCGACAGCGCCTTCGCCTTTGCCTGCAATTCGCACAATTTCAACACGGTCGGCGCCGGCTGCACGATCGACTACCTGTCTCCGGGCCGCGAAGGCGACGTGCTGGTGGCCGAAGCGGTCGAGCAGGCGCTGTCCGGCAAGACCGGCGTCTACGACATCGTGGTCAGCAACCAGGAAGGGCGCAAGCTGGCGCTGTTCCGCGGCAAATCGCACCGCGTGAGCGGCATGGTGGCCGACCTCGGCACGCATGGCGGCACGCAATAATAGGAGACTGAAAGATGGTGCAACGTACACCGCACACCGGTGAGCTGGACCCGATCGAGTGCGCCAGCCACGACGAACTGCAGGCCGTGCAGCTGGAACGCCTGAAGTGGAGCCTGCAGCACGCCTACGACAACGTGCCGCACTACCGCCGCGCCTTCGACGAGGCCGGCGTGCATCCCGCCGACTTGCGGTCGCTGGGCGACCTGGCGAAGTTCCCGTTCACCGACAAGAAGACGCTGCGCGACAACTACCCGTTCGGCCTGTTCGCGGTGCCGCGCGAACAGGTGGTGCGCGTGCACGCGTCGAGCGGCACCACCGGCAAGCCGACCGTGGTCGGCTATACCCATAACGACATCGATACCTGGGCGAACGTGGTGGCGCGCTCGATCCGCGCCGCCGGCGGGCGCCGCGGCGACATGGTCCACATCGCCTACGGCTACGGCCTGTTCACCGGCGGCCTCGGCGCCCACTACGGCGCCGAGCGCCTGGGCTGTACCGTGATCCCGATGTCGGGCGGCCAGACCGAGAAGCAGGTGCAGCTGATCCAGGATTTCAAGCCCTCGATCATCATGGTCACGCCCTCCTACATGCTGAACATCGTCGAGGAATTCCAGCGCCAGGGGATCGATCCAGCCAGCTCTTCGCTGCAGGTCGGCATCTTCGGCGCTGAACCCTGGACCGATGCGCTGCGCCGGGAGATCGAAGCGCGTGCCGGCATCGATGCGGTCGACATCTACGGCCTGTCCGAAGTGATGGGGCCGGGCGTGGCCAGCGAGTGCATCGAGAGCAAGGACGGTCCGACCATCTGGGAAGACCATTTTTATCCGGAGATCGTCGACCCCGACACCGGCGAAGTGCTGCCGGACGGCGCCGAGGGCGAGCTGGTGTTCACCTCGCTGACCAAGGAGGCGCTGCCGATCATCCGCTACCGCACGCGCGACCTGACGCGCCTGCTGCCGCCGACGGCGCGTTCGATGCGACGCATGGGCCGCATCAACGGCCGCTCGGACGACATGCTGATCATCCGCGGCGTCAACGTGTTCCCCAGCCAGGTCGAAGAACTGATCCTCGGCATGCCGGCGCTGGCCCCGCATTACCAGCTGGTGGTCACGCGCGACGGCCATCTCGACGCCCTCGAGGTCCACTGCGAACTGCGCGACGGCGAGGTGCCGGCGGACCTGGTCGACGCCGTCGGACGCGACCTGCAGCACCGGATCAAGACCTATATCGGCGTGACCACGAACGTCACACTGCTGCCGGCGCAGGGTATCGAACGTTCGCTGACCGGCAAGGCGCGGCGCGTGCTCGACAAGCGCACGAAACCGTAGAGCATCGAAACAGAGACTGGAGATTCCCATGAACGACGCATGCATCGCCGATGCCATCCCTACCCCGGTAACGAAGGGGAGGCAAGCATGGTGAAAGTGTATGAAATCGACGGCCTGCGTCCGGTGATCCACCCGAGCGCCTACGTGCATCCGAGCGCGGTGCTGATCGGCGACGTGATCGTCGGACCGCGCTGCTACGTCGGGCCGCTGGCCTCTCTACGCGGCGACTTCGGCCGCCTGGTCCTGGAAGAGGGCGCCAACGTGCAGGACACCTGCGTGATGCACGGCTTCCCCGAAGACGACACCGTGGTCGAGGTGGATGGCCACATTGGTCACGGCGCCGTGCTGCACGGCTGCCGGGTCGGGCGCAATGCGATGGTCGGCATGAATGCGGTGGTGATGGACAAGGCCGTGGTCGGCGCCGAATCCATCGTCGGCGCGGCGGCCTTCGTCAAGGCCGGCATGCTGATCCCGCCGCGCAGCCTGGTGCTGGGCGCGCCGGCGCGCGTGATGCGCGCGGTAACGGACGAGGAGCTGGCGTGGAAGAGTTACGGGACGCGGCAATACCACGACCTGAACCTGCGCTCGATGCAGACGATGCGCGAGGTGGAGGCGTTTACCGAGGTGGAAGAAGGCCGGCGGCGCCCGGTGTTCGACGAGCCGCATCGGCCTAAAAAATAACTGGAGGAGACAAAACATGCCCACCACCCTGCAAAGCCACATCGCCGGCCGCTGGCACGGCGTCGAGGCCCACACCCCGCTGCACAGCGCCCTCGACGACAAGCTGATCTTTCACACCCACGCGGAAAAGATCGATTTCGACGAAGCCCTGCACTACGCCCGCCGGACCGGCATCCGCAGCCTGATGCAGCTGGACTTCCAGAAGCGCGCCCAGCGCCTGAAAGCCCTGGCCCTGTACCTGATGGAACGCAAGGAAGATCTGTACGAGATCTCGCACCTGACCGGCGCCACCCGTCCCGACAGCTGGGTCGACGTCGAAGGCGGTATCGGCACCCTGTTCGCCTACGCCAGCATGGGTTCGCGCGAGCTGCCCTCGTCCAACGTGCTGCACGAAGGCCCGGCCATGGCGCTCGGCAAGCGCGGCGGTTTTGCCGGTACCCACATCCTGGTGCCGCGCGGCGGCGTCGCGGTGCACATCAACGCCTTCAACTTTCCGATCTGGGGCCTGCTCGAAAAATTCGCGCCCACTTTTCTCGCGGCCATGCCCTGCATCGCCAAGCCGGCCACCGCCACCAGCTACCTGACGCACGCCGTCGTCAAGATGATGATGGAATCCGGCCTGGTGCCGGAAGGCGCGCTGCAGCTGGTCATCGGCGGCACCGGCGACCTGCTCGACCGCCTCACCGGCTTCGATGCCGTCACCTTCACCGGCTCGGCCGACACCGCCGTCAAACTGCGCAGCAACGCCAACCTGCTGCGCCAGGGCGTGCCGTTCACGGCCGAGGCGGACTCGCTGAACGCCGCCATCCTGGCGCCGGACATCACGCCCGACGATCCGGAATTCGATCTGTTCGTGAAGGAAGTCGCACGCGAGATGACCGGCAAGGCCGGCCAGAAGTGCACGGCGATCCGGCGCGTGATCGTGCCCGAACAGCATGTCGACGCCGTCGGCGCACGCCTGCGCGCGCGCCTGGCGAAGATCGTGGTCGGCAATCCGAAGGTCGAGGGCGTGCGCATGGGCGCGCTGGCATCGAAGGACCAGCACCGGGACGTCAGCGAGCGCGTCGAGATGCTGGCGCGCGGCAACGAAGTCCTGTTCAGTGGCCGCGACGGTGCCGGGCCGGTGGGCGAGGGCGCCGCCAGCGGCGCCTTCTTCGCGCCGACGCTGATCCTGTGCCGCAACGCCATGGTCAACGATGCCGTGCACGACATCGAAGCCTTCGGCCCGGTCAGCACCATGATGACCTACCGCGACATCGACGAAGCCCTCGACCTGGCGGCGCGCGGCCGCGGCAGCCTGGTGACCACGCTGGTCACGCGCGACCCGGCACTGGCGGCGCATGCGGTGCCGATTGCGGCAAGCACGCACGGCCGCGTGCACATCCTGGAGCGCGAGGCGGCGGTCGATTCCACCGGCCACGGCTCGCCGCTGCCGCAGCTGAAGCACGGCGGTCCGGGGCGCGCCGGCGGCGGCGAAGAGCTGGGCGGCATCCGCGCCGTCAAGCACTTCCTGCAGCGGGCGGCGGTGCAGGGCTCGCCGACCATGCTCACCGCGGTGACCGGAGAATATGTGCGCGGCGGCGCGGTCAGGGAAACCGAGGTGCATCCGTTCCGCCGCCATTTCGAGGACCTCGAGATCGGCCACTCGCTGCTGACGCACCGGCGCACCGTGAGCGAGGCCGACATCGTGAATTTCGGCGGCGTCTCGGGCGACTATTTCTATATGCACTTCGACGAGATCGCGGCCAAGGACACGCAGTTCGGCAAGCGCATCGCCCATGGCTACTTCGTGCTGTCGGCGGCGGCCGGGCTGTTCGTGTCGCCGGCGCCGGGACCGGTGCTGGCCAATTACGGCCTCGACAACCTGCGCTTCGTGGCCCCGGTGGCGATCGGCGACACCATCCGCGCCCGTCTCACCTGCAAGCGCAAGGTCGACCGCAACCGCACGGACGAGCAGGGGCGCGGCCAGGGCGTGGTGGCGTGGGACGTGCAGGTGACCAACCAGAACGAGGAGCTGGTGGCCAGCTACGACATCCTGACCCTGGTGCAGAAGCGCGCCTGAGCAACATCGTTGCGCGCGCTACCCACAAAGGATGAGCGCGCTCAACGCCTGCACCGGAAGCGCAGCTTCGGCGCCCGATCGGGTGCGCACATTCTCACCGGAACAGCGATCCGGCGGCCAGTTGCGCTATCCTAGTCGGGTCGAAACACGTGTCCAATCAACAAGGAGCAGCGTCCCATGTCCAGGCTAGACTTGAGCAGTATTCCCGTGCTGACCGGCACCGATTACCCCGAACCCTTCGCCGAGGCCGTCAACGGACGCAGCCGCCAGGCGCTGGGCGAGGCCGGCGGCCTGAGCCAGTTCGGCGTCAACCTGGTCGAACTGCAGCCGGGCGCCGCGTCGTCGCAGCGCCACTGGCATTCCCACGAAGATGAATTCGTCACGGTGGTGTCGGGCGAATTGACCCTGGTGACGGACGAGGGCGAGACCCTGATGCGCGCCGGCGATTGCGCGGCCTTTCCGGCCGGGCGGCCGAATGGCCACCACCTGATCAACAAGGGCTGGGGCACGGCGCTGTTCCTGGTAGTGGGGTCGCGCATTCCCCAGGACCGCGTCACCTATGCAGACATCGATCTCATCTGGGACAACAGCGCCGACCAGTATACGCACCGCGACGGCTCGCCGTATCCGAAGACCGCCGCAGCCGCGTCGGGCACCCCGGCGCAGCCGCTGGCCATCGATCCCGAAATCCTGAAGCCGCGCGTGTACCGCCACGACTGATCACGCTTCCCTATCCGCCTTCGGTCCCGCTGCGGCGAGGCGCCGCCCTGCCGCTGCGGCCCGGAACCTTCCCGCGGCTGCGGCCCGATGCCAGCCTGCGGCTGCGGGACGGCGGCCAGGCCGCGTCAGCCCGCGGCTTGCAGGCGCAGGCTGCCGTCCGGTAGCGTGACGGCGCGCAACTGCTCGTAGTCGAGCACCGCCACCACGTCCGTCTCCAGCGGGTGCGCGTGCGTCGTGGTGACCACCACGCTCGCCATCCCGGCCGCCGCCGCCGATTGCAGCCCGGCCAGCGTGTCTTCGAACACCAGGCAATCGCCCGCTGCCACGCCGAGCTTGCGCGCGCCGAGCAGGAAGGGATCGGGCGCCGGCTTGCCGCGTTCGACGTCTTCGGCGGCCACCAGCACGTCCGGCGTCGGCAGGCCGGCGGCGGCGATGCGCGCCTCGGCCAGCTTGCGCGGGGCCGAGGTGACGATCGCCCAGCGCTGCGGCGGTAGGCTGGCGAGGAAATCGGCGGCGCCGCGGATCGCTTCGATGCCGGCCACGTCCTCGATCTCGGCCAGGGTGATGCGCGCCGCTTCCGCCACCGGGTCGACGCCGGGCAGCGCCAGCGCGCGCACGGTTTCCTCGGTGCGCTTGCCGTGGATGGTCGGCAGGAAGGCGGCGACGTCGAGGCCGTGGCCGGCGGCCCAGTCGCCCCAGACGCGCTCGGCGGCCTTGATCGAGGTGAGGATGGTGCCGTCCATGTCGAACAGGAAGGCGGCGAAGTGATGGTCGGGGAGTTGCGTCTGGGTGGTGTGGGGCATGCTGGTCAGTCGAGTTTCCTGGAATTGATCTTGCGGACGTAGCGGTCGTGCACGTGCTGGCTGATGAAGCTGCCGAGGCCATGGCCGCCCTGGGCCAGCGCCTGCATTGTGGCGATGTTGGCGGCGCCGGCGCTGTCCTCGGTATATAGGTAGCGCTCGCCGTTCCTGAACTGGACGATGATCTGGCCGGCGTCGATGTCGTAGGCGACGACGCCGGAGTCGCCGCCGCTGTTCCTGTAGCGCTGCATGGGGTGTCCTTTTGCGTCCTGGCGCGCCGATTGTAACGGCTCGCCGCGGACGGCGGCGGACGGCAGCGGATGGCGCCCGTGGGCGGATCAGGAGCGGCGCGCTGTGATCCGGTCGGCCGCCTCGACCAGGCGGATTTTTTCGTCCTGGCGGAAGCGCACGGTCTGCATGCTGTCGCCCAGGGTATCGGCCATGCCGGCGTCGATCTGGTCCTTGACCCAGCCCTGCAGCGTGGCCGCCGGAATGCCGGCCCAGAACACCTCGGGCACGGTCTTGGCCAGCACGTTCGGGCGGTTGCCCGGGTTGGCCGCGGTCAGCCGCTCGAGCTGGCCGGTGAAGGTGGTCCAGGCCAGCTGCGGATGCTCGCCGGCCAGCGTCAGCACCAGGCCAAGGCGCAACACGTCGGCCTGCGGCGGGATCTCGGGCGAGAGCGCGATCGCGGCCGCCCGGGCTGCCAGCTGCGGGTCGCGCACGCGC
>JAKOOD010000125.1 GCA_022701635.1 Burkholderiaceae bacterium
TGCTGACCGATGCCCAGTCCAGCCGCATCCTGCGCGACACCATCGCCCCGCACTTCCGCCAGAACGATTACTACGGCGGCCTGGTCGCGGGTGTGGGCGCGATCTCGACCCTGCTGAACCAGGAAAAGTTCCCGGCCCCGCAGGCAGAGCGCGGCGCCGCTGCACAAGGCAGCGCACAGGGCAGCGACGTCGGCGGTCCTGGCATCCTGAGCAGCATCTTCTTCATCGTCATCGGCATCATGGTCCTGCGCGCGATGTTCCGTCCACGCCGCGCGCGCCTGGCACAGCCGGGCAGCGGCTGGAACAGCGGTGCCACCGGTTTCATCCTGGGCAGCATCCTCAGCAACGTGGGCAACGACCGCTCCCGCGGCGGTGGCGGCTTTTCCGGCGGCGGCGGCTTTTCGGGCGGCGGCGGCTTCTCGGGTGGCGGTGGCGGCAGCTTCGACGGCGGCGGCGCCTCGGGAGACTGGTGATGGATATCCAACGCACCCTGCGCCACCTGCGCAGCACCCGCAGCGCCGCCGAACGCGCGTTCCCGCAAGCGACGCTGACGGCGCTCGCCGCCGCCATCGCCGCGGGCGAACGCACGCACCGCGGCGAAGTGCGGCTGGTGATCGAACGCGCGCTGCCGCTGTCGGCGGCCTGGTCCAGTGTCAGCAACCGCCAGCGCGCCATCGCTCTGTTTGCCGACTACGGCATCTGGGACACCGAGGACAACTGCGGCGTGCTGATCTACGTGAACCTGGCCGACCGCAAGGTCGACATCGTGGCCGACCGCGGCATCGACGGCAAGATCGACGCCGCCACCTGGCAAGCCGTCTGCAGCACGATGACCCAGGGCTTCGCCCATGGCGACTACCATGCGGCGGCGCTGGCCGCGGTCGAGCAAGTCAACGCACTGCTGCGCCGCCATTTCCCTTCGAACGGCGCGCGTCCGAACGAATTGCCCGACCAACCGCTGATGTTGTGAAGCCATTCCAGCAGGGATGCGTCGCTGCCGGCGCGCCTGGCAAACGCTGGCAGCGTTGCTCGTCATCGCATGGATCACCAAGCTTCTTCCTCGCGCCTTGCCAGCGTTTGCCATGCATCGCCTACGCGCATGTCGCCATCAGCTTTCTCCTCCCCGCCGGAACAGCTTCTGACTATAGAATGGCGGCTTTCAGCAGCCCATAAGGACAACCCGCCATGAAACTTGCCCAGAAAGTCGCCATCGTCACCGGAGCCAGCCAGGGCATCGGCCTGGCCTGCGCCCAGCGCCTGGTGCGCGACGGCGCGCGCGTGATGCTGGTCGACGTGCGCCCCGAAGGCGCGGCCGCGGCCGAAGCGCTCGGCGACGCGGCCCGCTTCTTCTGTGCCGACGTCAGCCAGAAATCCGACGTCGACGCCATGCTGGCCGCGACCCTGGAGGCCTTCGGCCAAGTCGACATCCTGGTCAACAATGCCGGTGTCACCCATGCCGCCGACTTCCTCGAGCTGGCCGAGGAAGACTTCGACCGCGTGCTGCGCATCAACCTGAAATCGATGTTCCTGTGCAGCCAGGCGGTCGCGCGCGCGATGGTCAGGCGCGGCGGCGACGGCAATCGCGGCTGCATCATCAACATGTCGAGCGTGAACGCCGAGCTGACGATCCCGAACCAGGTGCCGTACGTCGTCTCGAAAGGCGGCGTCAACCAGCTGACGCGGGTGGCGGCGATCAGCCTGGCCCAGCATGGCATCCGCGTGAATGCGATCGGCCCGGGTACCATCCTGACCGAACTCGCCCGCCAGGCCGTGCTGGGCAGCCCGGAAGCACGCCACACGATCCTGTCGCGCACTCCGCTGGGCCGTTGCGGCGAGCCGGAGGAGATTGCGGCGATCGCCGCCTTCCTGGCCAGCGACGATGCGTCCTACATGACCGGCCAGACCCTGTATGCGGACGGCGGACGGATGGCGCTGAATTACACGGTGCCGGTGATGGAGTAAAGAAGGTTTGCCAGATTGTTATCAGGATTCCTGATGTCTGGTATCCGAAAGAAGAATTAGACTTCTATTTGGCGCTGCAACATAATGCACCTGTCTCCACTATTCTCCTCCAAGAAAATAGTTTGAAGCCCGCCAAGCAAGCGGGCTTTTTTTTGCCCATACCGTGTGACCGGACACAACTGCAATCGTTCGCCGTCAATTACATTCCGCTTGAGCTGTGTCACGTTCAAGTCATATTCCCATCCTATACTGGCTTCACCTGCATACACGTAACCGATATACGTGATCGCAGCAAGGTGTAACGCATTCCGATGCGATACACCGCACCGATTTCCGCGTCTCTTGGCCCGATCTTGGGTTGTGCCCGCCTCTCCGTTGGCGGGCACTTTTTTTTGTGCCGTGCGTGTTCCGTATCCTTGTTGCAGCGCCGAACAGGAAAGGCGGTATTCAGCTTCCATGGGCTTGAACCATCCTGGGATTCCGCTATGATTAATTTCGCGCCTCGCGTTTTCTAGACAATTCACGTGGGGAATGAGAGCACCCGACAAGGCTTCAGGGCAAGCCGGGGGCTCTTGGACAATCAGACATGGAGGCAGTCCAATGACTTTACGCGAAACAATGTCGCCACCTCAGCAGCATGTCACACCCACCCTGCGCCAGCGCCGCAACGCGCCGGACGACACCCTGGTCCTCAGCGAGCTCAACCCGCGCCTGGTGGCCGATCATGTTGACGATGAAGGCCAGCCCCTTCACGTACTGACTTTCGGCAGCGTCCGGGAGTTCTGCCCAAAATGCCAGAGCGGCCACCTCAAGCTCGTGCTGCGCCAGTCATCGGTACGCATCGCTCACCTGTTCTGCGCGGACTGCACCAGCTGTTTCGATGCCCATTACCCGAACGGCACCCCGGCGCTCACGATCTGACGCCGTAGCGCCACCCATGCGCGCCCTCGGCCGACGTCCGCACAACGGCACGCCGGACCAGCAGGGCGGATAGCGTTGGCACGCTGCCGCAGCCGCTGCGCTCCACGTCACCATGCCTCATGGTAAGGTAAGCCTTTTATCTTCCGGCTTACCATGACCGCTGTCCTGTCCACCCTCCTCCAACATCCCAGGCTGCGCCTGCTCCTGATGGCTTGCGCCATCCTCATGTACCTGGCCATCGTGGTCATCGGCAACCTGCCGGGCGCCCGCGCCGACATCGGCCACTATGCGTCGGGCGCGGTCCTGCATTCGATCGCGTACGCGGTGCTGGCCGCCCTGTGGTTCCTGGGCAGCAGCGGCAGCACGCCCGCGCGCGCCGTCAAGGCTGTGCTGGCGGTGGCCGTGATGGGCGCCGGCGACGAGTTCATCCAGAGTTTCTTCCCCTACCGCGGCGCCAAGGTCCACGACTGGGCCGTCGACTGCACGGCCGCCATCGTCGTTACCGGCCTGCTATGCCTGCTGCTGCCGAAGGCCGTGCCGGCGGCGAAGCGCTAGGCGCAGCCTTGACGGCGCCTTCCCTGGACGGGCTGCGTCTTTGACGTGGCTCATGTTCAACCCGAGTCAGCTGGAACGCGGATACCAAACATGCCTCTTACCAGAGTGGCACGCGGCATCGTCACGCACTAGGAGCGCCAAACGCTCCTACCCTGATACTGTTTCCATAAAGGAGTCGAACATGATGCGAAGACACCAGAGTGTGCTACTGACGGGCTTGCTGGCAATGGCATTCGGCCTGTCCGCGTGCAGTTCCATGCGCGGCGGCGACAGTGGCACCACCGGCACCGAAAGCAGCAGCGCCACCGGTAGCAGCAGCAGCGCCGGCAGCACCGGTGCAGGCGGCTCGGCCGGCGGCATGTCCGGTACCGGTGCCGGCACCGGCACCAGCGGCTCGGCCGGCTGGGGCGGCGGCACCGGCAGCTCGGGCAGCGCGGGTTCGGGCAGCACCGGTGGTGGCGGCGGCAGCTCCGGCTACGACCAGTCGGGTTCGGGCAGCTCGGGCAGTTCCGGCACCTCGGGCAGTTCGGGCAGTTCGGGTAGTTCGGGCAATTCGGGGTCTTCCGGCAGCTCGGGCACCGGCAGTTCCGGCACCTCGGGCACCTCCGGTTCCGGCACCGGCACCGACCAGAGCGCCACCACCGGCAGCGGCATGAGCGGCGCCGCACTCGCTCCCAGCGCCAGCGCCAACGCCACCGTCGCGGCGATCGAAGTCGTGCCCGGCCAGGGCGGCGCGGGTACCACCGAAGGCACTTCCGGCGCCGCGTCGGCCCTGGGAAGCAGCTCGGGCGGCAGCACTGCCAGCGCGTCCGGCAGCGACCGCACCTACCGCGTGACCCTGCACATGGACGACGGCAGCACCCAGGTGATCAGCCAGTCGTCCACGCCGGACTTCCGCAGCGGCGACCGGGTGTCGCTGAGCGGCGGCGTCATCCAGCGCTGAGTGCCGGCAGCGCCAGACCAAGCCGAACACGGCCGGCCAGGCCGAAACCGGTCTGAAACAGCCCCAGCAAACCTGAGTCGATAGCATGCCGACCTGCGGTGGAAGCACCGCAGGCCGTTATGTGGGTGCGCGCCGGGTCCCGCAGGCCTCAGGCGCGCCGTGGCGCCGCCTTGGCTACGGCCGCGGCCGTGCCGGACGCAGCGGCGGCACCGGCAGCGCCGGGCATCGCCACCCGGACCACGCCGGCAGCCGGCGCCATCGCCGCCGCTGGGGCGTTCGCGCCTGCGTTCGTGCCGGCATCCGCAGCGGCGTCGGCACGTGGCGGCGCCGATTCCAGCAGCTCGGCCATCCGCTTGGCGGTGTTGTCCCAGGAAGTGGCGGCAACCACCGCCAGCATGGCCTCGACCATGTGGCGGCGCTGCTCAGGCGTCTGCGCCAGCGCGGCTTCGCAGGCGGCGATGAATTCCTGGGCGGAGGACGCGATGGCGACCACGTGGCCGTAGGGATTGGCAACGTCGGCGATCGGCGTGCTCACGATCGGCAGCTGGGCCGCCATGTATTCCAGCACCTTGGTCGGGCTGATGAACTTGGTCGCTTCATTGATGGCGAACGGCATCAGGCACACGTCCCAGCCGGCCAGCAGGTCGGGCAGCACCGTGTACGACTGCTGGCCCAGGTAATGGATGTTGGCGCGCTTCGGCAGGCGCTCCTGGTCGATCTTGACCACCGGGCCGGCCAGCACGATCTGCCATTCCGGATGGGCATCGGCCACTTCGCCGACCAGCTCCGGATCGAAACGCTCGTCCAGCACGCCATAGAAACCCAGGCGCGGATGCGGGATGTCCGCCTGTTGCGGGTGCACGCGCTCGCGGTCGAGCGCCTGCTGGAAATGGACCACGTCGACGCTGCTCGGGAAGCAGTGCACATTGGGGTGGCGGTTCTTCTTGGCTTCGTACAGGCTGGGGCCGCCGGCGAACACCAGGTCGGCCGTATTCAGGAGCGCGCTCTCGCGCTGCAGCAGCTGTTTCGGCGGATTCTTGAACGATGCCAGCTCGTCCATGCAGTCGTAGACCACCAGGGACGGCCGCAGGGCCTGCAGCAGCGGCAGCGCCATCGGGGTATAGAACCAGGCGATCACGTCCTCTCCTGGCGGTGCCAGCTGCGCGACCATCGGTTGCAGCAGGCGCAGCTGCTCGTCGTGGAAGCCGGCGCCATGGATCGGGGTATGCGCGCGGCATACGGTCACGTTGGGAGCCGGACTGGATCGTTGCATGAACGGAGCGCCGTCATCGTATTCCGGTTCCTCGACAAACAGGATCGGATAATGCTGGGCCAGCCGCGACAGCAGATGCTGCGGCCGCTGGAACACGAAATCCCAGCGCAGGTGGCTGAAAACGACGATCGTAGTCATAGTAACTCCTTGTGGTGGGGCGCCTCGCACACCTGCTGCGCGTTGCAGGGGCAGTCTGCGATGCTCGCTGTATGCTTGTACAGCCGCGCTTCTCGACCACCCCTGCTGCCGCTCGCGACGGTTTGCGAGGGCCCTTTGAAGCTGCTTGATATGGAAAATATCAGGCGGTTGGTGAGCTGCCGTCCTCTCCCTCCTCCACGTCGCGCGTCTGCAGCGGGACGTTACGGGTAGCGGCACTGATGACCTCGAACGGAAGCTTGGGCGTCCGGTCGGCGTTCAGCAGGCCGTTCGCCTCCTGGAAAGTATCGGCGAATTGTGTGTAGCAGAAGCCGCTGAACATGAAGGTCTCGTTGACCACTTTCAGCAGGTTGCGGTACAGCTCGTGGTAACTCTCGGCTGTCTGGGAACGCGTGTAGCCCCAGGTCCCGTCTTCCGGGGTCGCGTTCGGGTCGTAGGCGATGCCGCCGAATTCGGTCAGCACGATCGGCTGGCCGCGGTGCGGGAAACCGTCCAGCGTCAGGATGCGGCCGCCGGGGCGGCGCTGGTCGAACAGGGTGCGCACCGGGTCGCTGACTTCGTAGCGTGCCTTGATCTTTTCCGGGTCGCTGTCGTAGTCGTGGATGCCAAGGATGTCGGTGGCCGAGGCTTCCCAGCCGTCGTTGCCGATCACCGGCCGGGTCGAGTCCAGCGTACGGGTCAGGTGGTACAGCGCCTCGACCGCGTTGCGGTGCGCCTGGGTCAGCGTCAGGTTCGGCACGCCCCAGGATTCGTTGAATGGCACCCACACGATGATGCAGGGGTGGCTATAGTCGCGCTCGATCGCTTCGGTCCATTCCTTGACGATGCGCTTGATCGCATGCGGCGAGAAGCGATATGCGGACGGCATTTCTTCCCATACCAGCAGGCCCAGCTTGTCGGCCCAGTACAGGTAACGCGGGTCTTCGATCTTCTGGTGCTTGCGCACGCCATTGAAGCCCATCAGCTTGGCCAGCTCGACGTCGCGCTTGAGGTGCTCGTCGGACGGCGCGGTCAGGAAGGATTCGGTCCAGTAGCCCTGGTCCAGCACCAGGCGCAACGGGTATGGCCTTCCATTCAGCAGCAGGCGGTCGCGGTTGATGTGGAAGGAGCGCAGCGCCGTGTACGACTTGATGTGGTCGACCACCCTGTCGCCGCAGCGCAGGATCACTTCGGCGTCGAGCAGGGTCGGACGCTCCGGGCTCCACAGCAGTTCATTACGCGAATCGTCGATGCCCGGGTCGGACAGCGCGATCTTGCGGTTGGCCTCGCCGCCCAGCAGCTTGTACAGGTCGTCGGCCAGCAGGGTCTCGCCGTGCCAGATCTTGACTTCGACGACCATGTCTTCCTGGATGTCGCCGCCGGCGAACACCTCGCAGCCGATCTCGAAGTTCTCGAAGATCGGGGTCCAGCGCAGCGAGCGGATGAAGGTGCGCGACACCTGCTCGATCCACACGGTCTGCCAGATGCCGGTCGTGCGCGGGTACCAGATCGAGTGCGGTTCCAGCAGCCAGTCCTGCTTGCCGCGCGGCTTGGCCAGGTCGGCCGGGTCGTCTTCGACGAACACGGTCACGGTCTGCTTGCCGTCGGCTTTCAGGGCTTCGGTGATGTCGGCCGAGAACGGCGTATGGCCGCCCTCGTGCTCGGCCACCAACTGGCCGTTGACCCAGACCTTGGCCGAATAGTCGACCGCGCCGAAGTGCAGGATCGTGCGCTGCTCGGACGGCGTCAGGTCGAAGTCGCGCTCGTACCAGCAGAACCGGTGGAAACCGGTGTCCTGGATACCGCTGAGTTCGGTCTCGGGCGCGAACGGGACGTTGATCTCGTGGGTCCAGCCGTCGACGCCCTGCGGCATCCTGGACACCAGTTCGTCATCGAAGCGGAAACGCCATTTTCCGTTGAGGTTGATCCAATTGTCGCGTACCAGCTGGGGGCGGGGATACTCGAACTGACTCATTATTGTTGTTCCTTTCTTTGGGTCGAGACCGGGATCAGGATGCTTCCCTGGCCTCCTGCTTTGTTGTAGGTAGAAAGTGCTGCATGTGCAGCCTCACGGGCCGAGCCGGCGCGGCACAGTGCAACCGTGGCCCCGCCGAATCCCGCCCCCGTCAGGCGTGCGCCGAGCACGCCCGGGGCGGCACGCAGCGCGTCCACCAGCCGGTCGAGCTCGGGAATCGAAACTTCGTAGTCGTCGCGCAGGCTGTCGTGCGACGCGTTCATCAGTTCGCCGAAACGTTCGGCCGACACCCCCTGCGCCGCTTCCAGCACGCGCAGGTTTTCCTGCACCACGTGGCGCGCGCGGCGGCGCAGCGGATCGGGCAGCGTCTCGACGGCCTCGGGGTCGCTGACGTCGCGCAGCGCGCGCACGCCAAGCTTGCGCGAGGCTTCCTCGCACTCGGCGCGCCGTTCGTTGTACTTGCTGGCCGCCAGCGTGCGCGGCACGCCGGAATCGACCACGATCAGTTCGGTATCCGGCGGCAGGCCGACCAGGCAGTGCTCGAGCGTGCGCGCGTCGATGAACAGCATGTTGCCCTCGTCGCACAGGCTGGACGCCATCTGGTCCATGATCCCGCAGTTCACGCGCGCATAGTCGATCTCGGCGCGCTGGGCGATCTGGGCCAGCCTGACGTCGTCGAGTTCGAAGCCGAGCAGCTGGCGCAGCGCGCGCAGCGTCGCCACTTCCAGCGCGGCCGAGGACGACAGGCCGGCGCCGACCGCCAGGTTGGTGGTCACGTAGAAACGCAGCGGCGGAACGGCGACGCCCATGGCTTCCACCAGACGGATGCAGCCCTCGATATAGCTGCCGAAGCCCTGCGGCGCGCTGCCGCCCCTGGCGGCGAAGGTGACGTTGCCGTCCAGCGTGTCCGAGTACAGGTGGTGCTGGTCGTCGATGCTGCGCGCCAGCGCGACCTCGGTCTGCTGCGGCGTCGCCACCGGCAGCATGAAACCGTCGTTGTAGTCGGTGTGCTCGCCCAGCAGGTTGACGCGACCGGGGGCAGCTGCGAGCGCCTCGGGGGCGCCGCCGAAAAAGGTCTCGGGACTGTTCATGTCAGGGATTCTCCAGCCAGAGCGGACGCACGCGGCCCCGCACGGTGGCGCTGGGCCAGTGCGGATCCAGCGTCAGGTTGTCCAGGCCGCCTGCGCCCAGCAGGAAGGTGTCTTCGATCTTGATGCCGGCAAAGCCCGGATTGAAGGCCAGGGCCATGCCGGTTTCCAGCCCGGTCGCGGTGCTGGGGGTGGCGACGATCTCGCGCGCCGCGTAGCCGGTGATGCCGCCCTGGTGGTGCAGGCGCATCGCCTCCGGCCGGTTGGCATGGCGGTAGGCCGCGTCGAGGGCGTGGTAGACCGCCGCCAGCGAATTGCCGGGGCGGACCGCGTCCAGGCCGGTGGCTTCCACCTGCAGCAGCTCGGTTTGCTCGGCAGGCGCCGGCCCGAAGCTGACCGAGCGCGTCAGGTTGGCGTACAGGCCGTGGCGGCGCGCGCAGAGCTGCAGCGAAGCGCGTCCGCGGAGACGCTCGTGGGTCGGCGCCGCATGGCAGAACAGCGGCAGCCGCCGTTCGCCCGCCGCCAGCACCGCGGCCGGCTGGATGCCGCGTGCCCACAGCGCCTGCGCCGCGGCGCCCGCCAGCTGGAACTCGGTCCACTCGGGCCGGGCGGCGCGCAGCACCTCGCCCGCCGCCGCCGCCGCGTCCCGCCCGAGCGCGCGATAGCGGGCCTGCTCGGCGTCGCCCAGCACCATGCGGCGCAGGCGCAGGCTGGCCGGCAGCGGCTGGTCGACGTGGTTGGGACGGTCGGTCAGCACCGCGGCGCCGGCGGCCGCGCCCAGCACGTAGGTCTCGCGCAGTTCGACCTCGGCCCAGGGCGCGATGTGATACGTGAAGCCGGGCGGCACCTGCTCCTGGCGCAGGCGCTCGCCCTCGATCTCGTCGGTCAGGATCACGGCGTCGTCGCGCGTGACCAAGACCTCGGCGGCGCCGCTGTCGAGCGCCAGCAGCACCGAGACGTCGCCGCCGGCGGTGACCCAGGATACCCAGTCGAGGCCGCGCAGGCGGATCGCGCCCGCGCCGCTCTGGGCCAGCGTTTCGCGCAGCAGCGCCAGCTTGGCCGCCACTTCGGCGGCGCGCGCATCGGGTGTCGAGTCGGTCGTCATGCGCCATCCTCCAGGTTGATCTCGACCTGCTGCAATTCGTAAGCCGTGGTTTCGGGCAGCACGTCCATCGCGAACATGCCGGCGCCGAGCTCGGTGCCGGCCAGGTGTTTCAGGCGATCGCGGGTGCGGTAAGGCGGGTAGAACTGGGCGTGCAGCTGGGTTTCCGGGTGGTCCGCGCCATCCAGCGGCGCCTGGTACCAGCACATCAGGTAGGGAAACGGGCGGTCCCACAGGCTGTCGAATTTGAGCAGCACGGTCTTCAGGGCCCGTGCCAGGCTCTCGGACTGCGGCGGCGTGAGCGCGGCGAAGTCCTTGCACGGCGCAATCGGCATCACCCACACTTCATACGGATAGCGCGCGCAGGCCGGCACGAAGGCGATCGCGTAGTCGTCCTGGTACAGCACGCGCTTGCCGTCGGCGGCTTCGTCGCGCGCCATGTCGCACAGCAGGCTGGCACCGTGCTGCAGGTAGTACTCGCGCTCCTGCGCCAGCATGCGCGCCGGCACCGGCGGCACGAAGGGATAGGCATACAGCTGGCCGTGCGGATGGTGCAGCGTGACGCCGACCTCGGCGCCGCGGTTCTCGAACGCCAGCACGTACTGGAGATGGCTCTTGCCCTGCAGGCGGCGCGTGCGGTCGCCCCATACCTTCAGCAGCAGCTCGATGCGCGACAGCGGCAGCCGTCCCAGCGGGGTCTTCGGGTCCTGCGTGAACACCACCACCTCGCACTGGCCGTTGGCGGGTGCGCTCGGCACCGTCAGCGCCGGCGGATCGTGCGCGTCCAGCGCCAGCGACGGGAAGCGGTTCTCGAACACGGCGATCTCGTATTCGCCGGCCGGGATCTCGGTCGGGTGCTGCGCATCGACGGTCGGCGCCAGCGGGTTGTACCGCGGCGGCGGCTGGTAAGTGCGGTTCTGGCGGAAGGCGGCATAGGCGACCCATTCGCCGCGCAGCGGATGCCATCTCAGGTGCGGATTGGCGTGTTGCGGCTGCGGAAATGGACTCGGCGCGGCCATCCCGTCCGGGATCGGCCGATTGCTGTACAGCGTAAGTTGTCGTCCGTCAGGCTTTACGAGTTCTTGGCTATGCATAGCATATTCATGTCGAGCGTCACACGGGTTTCTCCGCATGACTTCCGGTAGCGAAATCAAAATCAGGGACCGATCCTAACATGCAGTTTTCGCCACACTTTCTTGCAGGAAGCAGTCGATTTTCCGGTGGTCAACTGGGGATCGTGGCCGTCGCGCACGGCAGTTTGCAGCGCCTGCTTTCTCTCCTAGGGAAAGGACGTGATCCCAGTCAGGTTTCCCTATGAAACCAGACCTTCCGTAGGTAGATGCCTACAGAATTCTGAGAATAATTCGCTGGTTTTGGCGAGACATATTCTTACGTCCCAGACTGTGCTCCAGATCGTGAGCACGTGTCCGGACGCCCTTGCCGAGTGCCAGCGCTGCTGCAGCGCAAAAAAAGCCCGGCACATGGCCGGGCGCATCGGAAGGGCTGGACGCCTATTTCGCCAGCTCGGCCATGACGGCCGTGTACATCTCCAGATTCAGCAGCAATTGCTTGACGGTGATGAACTCGTGCTCCGAGTGGCCGGTGTACACGGTGCGCGGCATCGACGGGCCGAAGCTGACCGCGCGCGGGAACAGGCGCGAATTGGTGCCGCCGCCGACCGCCACCGGTTTCGGGTCCTTGCTACCGGTGTAGTACGAAAACACGCTCATCAATACCGGCAGCTGCGGCGCATCCTTCTGCACCCACGGATCGCCGATCTCCATGCTCACGTTGGCCGGCGCCCCATGCGCGCCCTGCCACTGGGCCAGCGCGGCGTTGATCTCGTTGGTCAGCTGTTCCGCGGTCTTGCCCTGCGGGCGGCGGATGTTGATGGCGACTTCGATGCCGTCCACGGCAGCGTCCGTGCCGGCTTGAGCGCCCGTGGCGGCATGCTGGCGGATCACGGTCGGGGCGAAGGTCATCGGTCCCATGAAGGCGTCGCGGTAGGCGATGTTGCCGAACTTCTCGCCGAGGTAGCCGGTGCCGACCATCTCGTTGAGGAAATTGACGGTGGCACCGGCCCCGGCGTCGGGCCAGTTGCGCACCGCCAGCGCATCGGCCAGCATGCTGATCGCGTTGATGCCGTCTTCCGGCTTCGACGAGTGGGCCGACACGCCCTTGGCCGTCACCACCAGGTCCTGCCCTTTCCACTCGAAGCCGTAGCGCATGCCGGTCTGCTTGGCGCCGCGCTGGCGGATCTGGGCTTCCAGCGCCGGGGGCGCATTCGCAATCGTGGCCTGCGCGTCTTCCGGGATCTGGCTGCCGAAGAAGCCGCCGCCGAACTGGCTGATCACCGGGCTACCGGGCTCGGCCGGCAGCGCCGGCTTCGGCAGGGTCACGGCCAGCGTGCCGTAGCCCTTCTCGGCGGTCACCGCCGGGTATTCGGCGTCGAGCGTGATGTTCACCTGCGGCAGCGGGTGCGTCTTGACGAACTGCTCGAGCGGACCCCAGTCCGATTCCTCGGCCATGTAAACATAGAGCTCGATGCGCTTGGACAGCGGCAGCTGCAGCTCCTTGAGCGACTTCATCGCGTACAGGGCGGTGGCGATCGGCCCCTTGTCGTCTTCGGCGCCGCGCGCCAGCAGCTTGCCGGGCTCGCTGGTGCGATCCAGCTCGAACGGCGACTTTTTCCACTTGGACGGATCGACCGGCTGCACGTCGCCGTGCGCCACCAGGCCGACCCGCTCTTCGCCCTGGCCGAGGCCGATGACGACCACGCAGCCGTGGTCGGCGACATCGAGGCCGAAGCGCTCGGCTTCGCCTTTCAGGAAGGTCTTGAATGCGGCATGGCGCGGATTCTTGTCGCAGGGGATCTTGTCGTCGGCGACCGTGTTGTAGCTGACCAGCTTGGCCAGCAGGTCGACCACGTCGGTGCGGTAGGCGGTGGCGGCGTGCTTGGCGGCGTTCAGGGCGGCCTCGCCGGGCGCGGCCGGGGCGGCGCTCGCCAGCGTGGCGCTGCCCAGCGCGGCGGCCAGCAGCAGGCCGGCCAGGGGTCTCGATGTCTTCATGTAAAGCCTGCGTCTCCGAAATTTCTATGAACGTCTAACAAAACCTTCAGGGCAAGGGGTGCGGCCACCGACGCAGCGTCGAAGACAGTACGCTAGTACGGCGAGACGATGCAACGCAGCCCTGGAGGTTTTGTTAGGCGTTCCAAGGCGCAAGGAGTCTAGCAGGAAGGATGGGCTGCCGGAAGCACGGCGGCATCCTGTCGCGCAATCGGGTATCGTATGACGATGGTTACAACGATAAGGAACACGTAAGAATGAGCTATAAAACCATCCGGCGGGTGCACCCCGCGATGCGCGACGATATCGGCGACCTGATCACGCAGCGGCCGGTGCCCGGGCCGCATGTCGACCAGATCGACCCCTTCCTCTTCCTCAACCACCACGGTCCGCAGGTCTACCCGGCCCACAACCGCGGCCTGCCCTTCGGCCCGCACCCGCACCGCGGCTTCGAGACCGTCACCTTCATCCTCGACGGCCTGCTGGCCCACCGCGACAGCGCCGGCCACGAAAGCATCATCGGTCCCGGCGGCGTGCAATGGATGACGGCCGG
>JAKOOD010000141.1 GCA_022701635.1 Burkholderiaceae bacterium
TTCCCAAAAGGGAACCGCCAGTGAGACGGTGAGGGCGTTCTCGGAATCGATCGAATTTTGGGAATAGCCGGGGTTGTTTACCGTTCGATCGTGAGGATCGCCGAACATCCCCAACGACTGGCCAGGGCTGTCCGCCAAACGCCACATACGTTCCAAGAGGTCGCTTCATCTTTGAGATTGTCTGGCCTCGCCGACCAATGGTACGACCGCTTCGAACACCACCTCACTAGAGAAATATGAGATTTAGCTGTTCCACCGGTTTCATGCGCCAAAACACGCTAAATAAGCTGTGCGCCAAAGCTGGTCCGTGTCGGGGGCCCAACCGGTGGACCTCCTGACTCAACCCAATGTGAGGTGGAGATCGCTCGACTGCCAACCGTCGATGACCTTCCCGCTTAGTTCTGATCTATTACCCTATCCGAGATCGATAAGAATCGTATATTAATATCTAATGATAGATCTGTTACTAACAAATCATTATAGGTCACTTACTAAAACCATATATTTCGGTGATAACGTCGTCAAATACGCTTCTTAGGCGAGATATCGTTTCATCTGATAAAATTAAGTCTTTTCCGTTTTCTATATCAAAAACTTGTCGGCTTTGAATTAGGTATTTTATCCAACGCGTACACGTTTCTACATTAGCGCCTAACTTATGAATTACCTCAGACTTGGATAATATTCTATTTTCTGCGTGGGCAACAAATAGGGTAAGCAAAATTATCCATGCGTGGTCATTAAACATATTACTAGGAAATAGCACATTACGATTCAGACGCGTAGATAGTATCATCTTTGCTATTTGCGCTCGCCGCTCATCACCATGCATTTGCCGCATATGATCTAGATTAGTAATCTAGTATATAATCTAGATCAATTGGAGCAATTATTCGACGTAGTACGTTTTACTTTTTGGGATGCCTTTTGTACTAGTTGTCCTATAAATCTTAGGACTGAATACCGTTAATGTCCTGACGGTAAATTACCTCAGCTCCACCACCTCGATCGGAGGGAGCGACGCCACTTGGCAACCGCCAGTGAGCCCTGGCCTGCCATAGTTTTGGGGGAGATATGGTTGCAGACCCTTAGCCGGCTGGTCAGTGAGATACTCCGATTTTTCGCTGTCCATTTCGCGACATGGCATAGATTGAATTGTCGAATGTCACACCTACGGGCTGCGAACTATGCCTTTTTGCAAGATGATCTGATATTTCTCTGCATATGTCCTCTTTGTAAAAGAAATGCTCTCGCAACTCAAAAATTAATATGTCAACGTTGGCAAAATATCTATACACCGCGGGACTGGTAATATTTGCTTTCTTAGCAAGATCACCAAGTTTTAGAGATGCAGTTCCGGTCATCTCAATAGTGCTTAGAGCTATATCTAGCAATTGAAGACGGCGCCTAACGTAGGTCATTCGTGTATGCGATCGAATACCAGGGGAAAATCTCACCATATAAATGGTCCCTCGATAAAATTACGGTATTGCGTCATCATTGCAATAAGAGTTGTATCATCTGCCCAAAGCCTCGCGGCCCAAAGCCCGACTGGCTGCAACTATACCCGCATCTGCCGCCTTACCGAGCAAGCTCCGACCGCGGATCGGGTCTTTCACGATCCCGGTGCCATTGAGGTACGCCAGGCCAAGAACGTACTCAGCTTGGGCATTACCGGCATTTGATGCGACGGTGATGAACCGGATGCCTTCCTCCGCTTTGCCATTCGCGATCAAGGTCAGCCCCAGGCGCAAGGCTGCTTCTCTGTGGCCTAACGCCGCCGCAAGCCGATAATATCTCATTGCGCGGTCTGGCGATTGATTTTCGATGCTGCGGCCGAGCTGATACAGCTGTTCGGATTCATTCAGCGTTTGGTCGACCGGCGTCGGCGTCGGTGCCTGCTTTCTCCATGTCCCGGAAGGCTTTCCGCTCGAACGCTCATACGTGCGCCAGAGGATAGTGGTACCGACCGCCAGGTCGACTTTTGCCGCCCCACTGCGCCCGCCATCGGCCATCAAAAATCGAGTAGGTATCCCGCCTTTTACCGACCTCGTAGCGGTCACAAAGCCTTTCGCCTCAAGCTGCGCGACAACGGCCATCTGATAATAGCCTTGAGGTTCACCGACGATCAAGACGGCCCCCGGCTTTACCAAAGCTGCCACTTCTCGCGCCGTGTCTTCGGCAAAGACGTGCGCGTCGACGGGGGGCGTTTGAGCCGTGCTGACCGAAACAGGTGCCGCCAGAAGCGCGGCAGCGAGGCGTAACGTGGGCTTGCACCAGGCCAAGCCGTTAGGTCCGCCGCGTCGGATCACACAACGGTTCCGCCGTCCTGACGTCATCCCGCACCTACCCGGTCGGCACATGCCGACGTCTGCCAAACAACCCGCAGCACGATCGGCCGACGGCTAGCCAGCGGCCCCTGCTGGGGAGTTCCGAAGACCACCTGCATCCGGCAGCGCATCGGGTCGTCGCCTGTTGCCGTAAGATTCAGGATGTAATTGAATGTGCGCGTCATGGTCTCGCCGAAATGCGGCGCGCCGACGATGCGGTAGACTGCGTCCTTGTCCATACCTGGCACAATCAATCTGACCATTGAAGGCTGGATGACGATGCCCTTTTTCCGATCATAAGCGGACTTTGTCTTGAACGCGCTGCCATCGACGAGTGGTCGTGGGGATGGCGCAGACATAGTGGGGACTTGGGAAAAGGCCGCGCCCTTTGGTACGAGGAGGCTCGCCGGCGCGGCCAAGGCAAGGATCAAACTGACATACTGCTTCATGATGGTTCTCCGCTGGAGGAGCGGGTCACGTGACGCGACCCGCTATTAGTCAGAACTGGTACCCGATGCCTGCGTTGGCACCGCTGTTTCCACGTGTGTCGCGGTTGACGCCGGCCTTCAGAATGGTGTGGCCGTCGTCGAAGATCCGCGAAACGCCAACTGCGAAGGCGGCCTGACCACGGTATGTACCAACGCCTCCCGCAACGAGGCTCTTGCCCGGTTCGAAGGCCTGGGGAAGCGCCGCTGAAGCCAACGCTCCGGCCGTGCCAGCGTTTGCGTCACGCTTGTAGGTCTGTAGATCGAAGTTGACCGCGTTGATCCGTACGTCGGTATACTCATTAGCTGCTGCCAACGTGCTCGCCAGTCCGGATCCCAGTTGCCCGACGTTGACAGCGTCGGTCGCCAAGGTACCTGCGGCAACGTTGCGAAGGGCGACCGGCGATCCGCCGCTGTTCAGCGTGACCCCAGTGCGCGTTGCATCATCATATTGCACTGCGCTTTGCCCAAGTGTCGCGAGCGCTAGGTTGGTGGCGGCAAGCTGGCCACCATTGACCGCCTCTGTCGAACCGGCTGCGAGTAGACCGGCTGCGACGTTCGCCAGCGTCTGTGCGGCGCCTGGGGCAGCGCCTGAAGCGCCTGCCGCCACTAAGTTAAGCCGGTCGCCAGTGCCAGGGCGCTGAACGGCTCCGATCGTGCTGCCGCCTACAATAGTGGTAAGTGCTGAGATGCTGCTGTTGGTAGCGGCAAGCTGCGAACCGTTTACCGCATCAGTCGATCCGGCAGCAATTGACCCCGCCGCGACGTTCGTCACCGTTTTCCCGCCAGCATTGATCCCCGTGGTCGTAAGGCTCGGTCCGCCAGCGATTGTGAGACCGGCTGCGTTGATGACCGTGCCACCGGTCGTCAGACTGTCAGCCACCAGGTTCGGGTTGGTCGCGATCGTAAGATCGGTACCGCTCTGACTGATCGAGATGTTGTTACCCGCCGTGATCGTCTGCCGCGTGCCAGGTGCGACGTTGGCAACCGCGGTGCCCGTGACCGTCCCCGTCCCGGTCCGAGCGGTGGTGATGTCAAAGCCCCGGTTTGCGGTCGCGGCCGCGTTGGTGATGGCGGTGTTGTAGTTGTCGAACGCGCCTTGCACGGTCGTCGCGGTCGTACCCCCAGCAGTGGTGTAGGTCGGCCCGGTATAGGTACCGTCGGGGTTGACGGTACCGCCGATGACGCCCGCAAACTGTCCTTGGACGCCTCTCAACTGGCTGACGTTGACCGCATCGGTCGCAGCGGTACCCGCGGCAAGGTTGCCGAGCGTCTGGAGCGCGCCAGGTGATGCACCCGTGCTGCCCGGCGCAACCAGCGCCAGCCGGTTGGCCGTGCCACTCTGCTGGACCGGACCGATCGTGCCGCTGGCGATGCTGTTGCCGAGGTTGGTGATCGCCGTGGTGTTGCCGGCGATGGCGCCGGTGTTCGTCGCAACCTGCTGGTTGGTGGCAAACAACTGCGCGCCGTTGACCGCCTCGGTCGAGGTGGCACTCAGCTCGCCCTGATGAAGGTTGCCGATCGTCGTGCCGCCCGTCACGCCACCATCGGTCGAAGCGACGCCTGCAAGCGTCGTGCGTGTCTTGGCCGCGTCATCATACTGCACCGAGTTGTCGGCAACAGCACCAATCGCCTGGAGCTGGCCCAGATTGACGGCATCCGTTGTCGCAACGCCAGCTGCGACGTTGGCGATCACCTGATTGCCAGCATTGATCCCGGCGGTGGTGACGCTGGGGCCGCCTGCGATGGTCAGCCCGGTCGCGCCCAACGTGGAGGCCCCGTTCGTGAAGCCGGCCGTGTTGATCACCGTACCGCCGGTCGTCAGACTGTCAGCCACCAGGTTCGGGTTGGTCGCGATCGTCAGATCGGTCCCGTTCTGTGCGATCGCGATGTTGTTGCCCGCCGTGATCGTCTGCCGGGTGCCCGGTGCGACGTTGGCAACCGCGGTGCCCGTCAC